>DASSGE010001062.1:0-3324 GCA_035693605.1 Binatia bacterium | reverse complement strand
AATGGCGTAAACGGCAAAAACATTTCATCTCAAGGTCTCGGCACCCGCGCGCCGGTAGCGAGTAACGACACCGAGAGCGGGCGCCAACAGAACCGTCGGGTCGAAGTGATCATCGAAAACTAGCGCGCGCCGAAGCGTGGCTCGGTACCAGCCATCAACCGCTGAATGTTGCCGCGGTGACGCCAGACGATCATCGCGGCAAGAAAACCGCCCAGCAAGACGATGGCTGGAGGCTGAAAAAAAATCCACAGTGCAAGCGGTGTTACGGCGGCAGCGATTATCGAACTCAGCGACACCAAACGGGTGGGCAAAACCACGGCAACGAAAACACCGATCAACAACAAAGTCGCCAGCGGTGCGATAATCAAAAGCGCCCCGACTCCTGTCGCGACTCCCTTGCCGCCGCGAAAATTCAAAAAAACCGGATACAAATGACCGAGGAATGCCGCCCCGGCGATTGCTGCGATCGCACCCGGCTGTAGATTTAGCCAAAGACCGATAGCTACCGGCGCCATTCCTTTAGCGGCGTCGGCCAGCAAAGTGACAACACCCTGCCATTTGCCGACTGCGCGCGCGACATTGGTCGCACCGACGTTACCGCTGCCTATTTGTCGCACATCGACCCCGAATAATTTGCCGAGCACATAGCCGTTAGGGATAGAACCGAGCAGGTAGGCGAACCCGATTAGAGCGAGGATCTGCATGAATACGCGATGCAACCCCTGGCGGAATTACAGACGAAGCCGCCTTCGGTATTTATGCTCACGCCTGATGTAGTAATGACCGCCGCAAAACCAGCCAAACACGAACGCAACGGCCGCGATCAGTAAGCCAATCTTCATTTCCGATTCCCGGCCTTCGAGCATTTGCAGCAAGGATGGTGCTTTGCCATCCGTGATGGTTGCTTTGGCGTTTGTCTCGAAGGGTGCGGCAGTTGGCGCTGGCGTTTTCGCCGCCTTTGTTACGTGCGCGGGATCGGTTTGAGCACGATCGAGTGCCGGCGCTGCCGGCGGTTTAGCGACCCTGGCCGCCTGCGGCGGCGCGGCTTGCTCTTGCGCCACAACCCGGTCAACCGGCTTCAAAAGATTTTTATGAATGTATCCCTGTTGGCCGTCGGGGGTAGTGACCCAAAACCACTCGCCTTCCAACTTTTCGATTGTAACTGAATCTCCTTCTTTGAGGGTCAGCTTGAGCGCATGTTCGACTCCCGCCCCGGTTCGCAAATTCGCCGTTGGGGTTCCGACAACAACCGCTTTTTGGCCAACTGCTTCGGCCGCGAGCGAGCGCTCGTAGTTCGATACTATCAACAGCGCGACAATGCAGTTGGAAAAGTAGCGACAGACAACCGACATGATTTCAATCTAACACAAGCGTGGATTGCCGCTCAATGAAATTTCGGCAATTGGATCGGTAAATGCAAAAAGCCCCGCGGAGCGAATCCCTGCGAGGCTTTTGACACAACAAAGTTAGCTAAATTTATCGGCGTTTGTAAAAATTTGGATCCATCTTGGAGGACGTGCCGGACTTGGCAAGCTCTTCTTCGAACATCTTACGGATATTTGGGTCCTCGTCGTAATACTCGATTTGGTTGCCGCCGGCTTTTACATCCTTGTCGACTTTGGTGATATCGCCGAAGCCCTCACCGAGGCTGTATTTGATTCCTCCCAAACGCGGCGGCAAGTAGCGTGCTCCCGTGGCGCCAGTATTGAAATGCTGGTGCCACATCATCGCTGGCGGCGTAAAGACGCTGCCATCCTGCCAATCATAACGCTTGGGTTCCTCGCCCTGTCGCCAGAACATCGAAAAACCTTTGCCCTTGATGATGATGACGTTAAAGCCGGGTCCGTGGCGGTGTGCTTTTTTGTAGGTGCCGACGGGAAATTCCGAAATATGGGCAGCCATCGAGCCATTGGCCATTTCCAACATGACGTTTTTGCCACCGCCGCCGCGCTCGACCCAGTCTTCCAACGCAAAGCTACGCGCATCGGCGATAAAGTTGGTATCCCATACCCGGCCCGGATACGCCTTACCTTTGCCGCTAAAATATTCCGGATCACCGTCGAAGCGGTCGGAAAAATCGCGCGGCGTGTTGAAGACGAAGTCCTCGTGGTGAAACAGGTTGAAGACAATCGGGGCGCTGTTAACCGAGAAAAATCGCGCCGGTTCATCGCCCGAACCGTTGAAGTGCTGATAAGTGCAATTGAGCGGCAAGGCAAACAAACTGCCATCATGCCATTCAAATGTCTGCTTGGCACCTTTGTCGTTCCAGATGGTTGTCGCGCCGCGGCCCTTGAGGACGAAGTGCAAATCTTCGTAGAGATGCCTCATCGGATTCAATTTTTTGCCGGCCGGAATCTCGCTTACATAGGCGCCGGTGGCCCCTTCGGCGCCCTCCATATTGACGAAGGCGCCGCTGCCGCCTGTGCGTGCCCAGGGTTTGAGGTCAACTTTCTTAAGGTCTTGGACAAAAAAAGTTTTGATAATTGGGATTCCCTCACCCAACTGCCATTTATCGTAAAAAGGGATATTATCCATCACATTATCGGTCTGTTCTGCTGGTTTCGACATAAATTCCCTCCGCGCAAACTTGCAAAGTTATTATCGTATCGATCCAATGAAAGCAAGGTGACTGGCGACGCGTCCAGGCGCACGCCCGATCACCGTAAACTCTTGAGCACTGGTCGATCAATCTGCTTATAGCATTGACTTTGAAGAGCAAACTCTACTAAATGGCGGCTACAGTCGGGGCCCCCAGCATCGGCTGTAGATTGCGCACGAGAATAAGGAGAGCTCGCTTGGCAACGACGATCGAAGCCCCCATGGTGGGTAAAGTTCTAAAAATCGAAAAACAAGTTGGCGACCGCGTTGAAGAAGATGACGTCGTCATTGTCATGGAAGCCATGAAAATGGAAATTCCAGTCGTAGCTCCCGCCGGCGGTGTGGTCAAAGAAGTAAAGGTTTCCCCCGGCCAAGCCGTAGAAGCCGACGAAGTACTCGCCGTCATCGAATAATTACAATTTAATCCTTTTAGATCAGCGATCTAATCCTCAAGGAGAGTTCATGGATACCTGGACGTTCGGCTGGACGCTGGCGTTGATCGGTATGGGCGGGACCATGTTGGTACTCTGGCTCATAAGCCTAATGATCTTGCTCATTAGAAAAATTTTCCCGTATCAAGCCGAGTCATCGGCGGCGAAGAAAGGTTAGTATCCGTTAATGGAATCCGCGTTAGTTTCCGGCCTCCAAGGTTTGTTTGCCGGTGTCGTTCACATCACGATTTGGCAAATCATCATGCTCGCGATAGCTTCGGTGCTGCTCTATCTG
>DASSGE010001061.1:0-8654 GCA_035693605.1 Binatia bacterium | reverse complement strand
CCCCGTACTCGCCCGTCCGAGAGAACAGACCCGGGGATCTGCCATTACACTAAAGATATGACGAAACCGGTGTCAATCACTGCTTTCGGCTTCGCTAGACAAGCGAACGGAAAACCGGATAGAAACGGGAAGCGGTGATGGACTACCGCAGTATGGGAGTGGTGGAAATGCAGAACGGATTCAGCAAATTAGTTGCCGGGCCGGCGCTGTTCTTACTGATGAGTTCGCTGGGCCATTCGGCGGACAAATTACGCGTGGCCACCGGCGGGTTTTCACCGAGCGTGCCGCCGTTTGTCAGTTTCGCCAAGTCACACATGCTCAAGCAGGAAATCGAGATCGAAGACATCTTGATGAGCGGCGGCTCGCTGTCGGCGCAGACATTGGCCGCGGGCCAAGTAAAAGTCGTGGTTACGACTAGCGCTGTGGTGCCGCAGTTTAACTTGAGTGGTGGCGACATGGTGATCGTCGCCGGCACAATCAACAAGCTTCCCTATCAGATTGTCGCGCGCGGCGAATTCAAGACCCCGGCTTTGCTCAAAGGCAAACGTGTCGCGATTAGCCGCTTTGGTTCGTCGTCGGAGTGGCTGGTGCGACTCGCCTTGACAAAAATGGGTTTGGACCCGGACAGAGACGTGACCATCGTCCAGATCGGCGGACAGAGCGAGCGCTTGGCGGCGTTACAAAACAACGCGGCGCAGGCGACGCTGCTCGGGCCGCCGACCAGCACCAGCGCGGTGCGCAACCTCGGCATGGTGCAGCTGGCCGACTTGAGCGAATACGATACCACCTATCCATTGCAGTCGGTGATCACGACGCGCGCGTATGTGAAAGAAAACCGGCCGCTGCTGAAACGTTTTCTGCGCGGACTCGGCCTGGCGTTCAAGCAATATAGAGAACAGCCGCAGGACGGCATCGCGTTCCAAATGAAGCAGTTCAAATTGCCCAACGACCTCGCCGAGGCCGGCTATCGTTCGTCAGTGAGAGTCATGGAGCCGGAACTAAAACCGCCGGATAATTCCGCCCTCGATATTGCGCTCAAAGAAATCGCTGCACGCATCGAGAAGGCCAAGACGGTGACGGTCGCTGAATTGAGGATGGTCGACGACTCGATCCGCGCGGAGTTGGTGAAAGAGGGAATATTCAAGTTTTCAAGATAGCTACGGTGAAGTTTCTCGATTCAAACCGTCATACCGCCCCAGGCCGGCATGACGATCTTAAGAAGGATGGCAACGGTGGCACTTTTCTTACGGAACGCAGCGCTGGAACCCCTGGAACGGTATTGAGGTTTTAACGATGGACCCCATTAAAATGGAAGTCGTCTACCGGGCGACGATACAGATTGCCAAGGAGCTGTCGCTCAACATGCTGCGCACCGGCTATTCGTCGGTGATCAAGGAGAGCCAGGACTTTACGTTTTCGATTCTCGACGGGCGCGGGCGCATGGTGGCGCAGGGCGTGCCGCAGCCGCTGCATATCGGCGGCATCTCGGCGCAGACCCAGGAAGTGCTGCGCAAATTCAAAGACCGCATGGCGCCGGGAGACGCTTATGTTCTCAACCATCCGTACCAAGCTTGTCAGAACCACGCGACCGATGTGACCATCGTCTCCCCCGTGTTTTTTCGCGGCGAGCTAGCGGCGATGGTCGGCAACACGGCGCACAAGCCGGATCTCGGTGGCAAGGTGCCGGGGACCAACTCGCCGGACGCCACCGATCTCATGCAAGAAGGTTTGCTCTTGCCGGCGCTGCGTTTGTATCGCGACGAGCAGGTCAACGAAGACATCAAAGAGATCATCTGGGCCAACACGCGCACGCCCGAAGTGACCTGGGGCGATATTCAGGCTCAGGCGCAGACCAATTTTTACGGCATCAGAAAGCTCACCGAACTATTCGAAGGCTACGGCAAGGATGAAGTTCTTGGCTGTTGGGAGCGTTGGATGGTTATTTGCGAACAGGAGCTGAGAAAGGAGATCCAAAAAATACCCGACGGTGTCTACGGCCCCCACGAAGATTTCCTCGACGACGATGGCATCGAGCTTGACCGTGAATACCGCATTGGCGCCAAGATGACGGTGAAAGGTGATGAGCTGTTTCTCGATCTGCAAGCCTCGGCACAAGCGCGCGGGCCGATCAACTTGCGGCCTTGCGTGGCGAAGTATTTGCTCGACAGCTTCATCAGCGCGGCGCTCTGTCCGGACCTGCCGCTCAACCAAGGGATTTCACGGCCGATCCATATTTCTTTCCCGCCCGAAGGAACGATCCTCAATCCGCGATATCCGGCGGCGGTCAACATGTATGTGCGGCCTAGCCAGATTCTCAATTCCGTCGTCGGCATGGTTCTCGCCGACGCGGTGCCGGAGCGCGTCGGCGCGCCGGATAGCGGCGCGGGCGGTTCTTGTTCGTTCTCCGGCCGTGACGATCGCGATGGCCGGTGGTTTTCGCTCTACGATATTTGCCGCGGCGGCGCCGGCGCAAGGCCACGGGCCGATGGTGTCAGCGTGCTCGATTCTTTCGTTGTCAATGTCATGAACACCCCGGTGGAAATGGTCGAAGCGGAGTTTCCAATTCGCATACGCCGCTATCAGTTACACGAAGAGTCCGGCGGCGCCGGCCGCTATCGTGGCGGCATGGGCATTCGCCGCGATTGGGAGATGCTTGGTGAGGAGGCGACGGTCAATTTACGCAGCGATCGATTTCTCCACTCGGCGCCGGGTATCGATAATGGCGGGCCGGCGCGACCATCGTCGGCGGCGTTGAATCCGGACACGCCCAACGCCAAGCCGCAGCGTTCAAAAGTTTCTAAATTGCTGCTCAGGAAGGGCGATGTCTTTTCCGTGCAGTATGGCGGCGGCGGAGGCAGGGGCAGGCCGCATGAGCGGCCCGTCGAGGAAGTGTTGGAGGATGTCTGGAACGGGTATATCAGCAAGGAGACGGCGAGAAAGATTTACGGCGTGGCGCTGAACGGCTGGCCACCGAAAGTTGATGAAGCCGAGACGCGGCGACTGCGGCAATGATTCCCCGGTAATAACCTCTCCCTTCGGCGAGCAAGGATTTCGAATTCTACCGACGTTTACAAAGTAAATGCTTTTATCAACTTCGCAGATTTCATTGGGATTACTCATATGAGTCTTCGTGTGGGCATTGATGTCGGCGGGACTTTTACCGATATCACCGTGCTTGATGAAGCGACAGGTGAGATTCGCGAGGTCAAAAAAGTTCCGTCCAATCCACAGCGGCAGATCGAAGTCTTCGACCGGATCCTGGAAGAATTGAGCGCCGAGTGGGGCGGCGAGGCGGTGTCTTACTTGCTCCACGGCTCGACGCACGCGTTGAATGCAATACTGGAAAAGAAGGGGGCGGTCACCGGCTTGCTTGTGACCGAAGGCTTTCGCGATGTTTACGAAGTGGCGCGCCAATGGAAGGGCGATGAGGTGATGAACATTCTTTATCCCGGCGCCACTCGGTTTATTCCGCGCCGGCGCGTCGGCCAGGTGCGCGAGCGCGTGGATTTTCAAGGTCACGTGCTGGTGCCGCTCGATCTGTCGAGTGTCGACCGCGCCCTCGACGAATTGATCGGCCAAGGTATCGAAGCGCTGGCGATCGTTTTCCTCCACTCTTACGCCAATCCAGCTCATGAGCGGCAGGTGTCCGAACATGTGCGCCGTCGTTTTCCCAATCTGTACCTATCGCTGTCTTCCGAAGTGAATCCGTTGTGGCGCGAGTATGAGCGCACCTGCTCGACGGTGATCAATAGTTACATCGGTCCGCAAATGGGGCGCTATCTGGCGCAGCTCGAACACTCGGTAAAAAAACGGTTACCCACGGCGTATCCATTGGTAATGAAGTCGAGCGGCGGCGTTGGCACGCCGTCGTCGCTCGGCCGCTTTCCGATTCACACTTTGATGTCAGGTCCGGTGGCGGGCGTGGTGGCGGCGCATGCCCTCGGTCAGAGTTTGGGCCGGAAGAATTTACTCGGTATCGACGTCGGCGGCACGAGCTGCGACGTTTCTTTGATCCCCGGCGCGCCGCTATTTCGCTCCGAGTGGGCGATCGGCCGTCATCCGGTGAGGGTCGATTCCGTTGAAGTCGACAGCATCGGCGCCGGCGGCGGCAGCATCGCCAGGGTGCGCTACGGCAGCGTGCTGCAAGTCGGACCGGAGAGCGCCGGCGCCAACCCCGGACCGGCTTGCTACATGCGCGGCGGCACCGAGCCGACCCTGACCGATGCGTTGGTCGAGTTGGGCCAGCTCAATCCGTCGGTGCTGCTCGGCGGCGCGATGGCGATCGACCGCGAGCTGTCGACCCGGGCGATCGAATCGGCGATCGCCTCGCCGTTGAATCTGTCGATCAAAGATTCGGCGCTGGGTATTGAACGGGTGCTGGTTGCCAATGTGGTTTCGACCATGCGGACCCTGACCGTCGAGCGCGGCTACGATCCGCGCGAGTTTTGTCTCGTCGCGTTCGGCGGCATGGGCCCGACCGTGGGTACTGCGGTGGCCGCAGCTCTGGGCATCACCGAAGTCATCGTGCCGCCTAATCCAGGTAATTTTAGCGCCTACGGTATGTTGCTTTCCGACTTGCGCTACGATCGGGTGATCACGCGATTGATGCTGCTCAACCCCCAGAATCTTTCGATCGTCGCTGATGAATTGGCCGATTTGGAAACGGGCGCGCGCCGCGAGCTCTGCGCCCAGGGCGCAGCGGACGAGGGCATCGAGACGCACTGGCTGATCGATCTGCGCTACCGAGGCCAGGCTTATGAATTGACCGTGCCGATTGTCCATCGCGCGGAAGCATTGCAGGTCGATAAAATTGTCGACGACTTCGGCCTGGTGCATGAGCGGCGTTACGGCCATCGCGCCGACGCCGAGCAGATCGAGATCGTCAATCTTCGGGTGAGCGCGTCGTTTTCCCTGGGCAAGCCGCGCAGTCTTAAGCTCAAAGTCCGCGACATCAATTTAGAAGCGCGCGCGCAGCGTCAGGTTATGTTTTTGTCCGGTTCCCATTTGACGCCGGTGTTCGAGCGAGAAAATTTAACGCCGGGCTTTGCAATGCACGGCCCAGTGATAATAGAAGAGAAGACATCCACCGTGGTCGTCGAGCCGGGTTGGAAATTATCGGTGGACGAAGCGGGTAATCTGCTGTTGCATTGAGGAGTGACGCGATGAAGTATTTGATCACCGGCGGTATGGGCGTCAATGGCGCGGTGGCGGCGCGATTAATGGTGCGTGACGGTTTGCGTCCACTATTGATGGACAATCGTGTCGATTACACGTTGATCGAAGACATCAAGAATCAAGTCGATATCCTCACCGGCGATATTTGCGATCAAGCGGCTTTGGAAAAAGCGGTCGACGATTACAAAATCACCCATATTGCTCACCTTGCGGCATTGATGCCGGAACCGGCGGAAGCTAATCCAAGGCTGGCGGTTCGGGTCAGTTTCGACGGCATTATCAATGTTCTCGAAGTCGCTCGCGCCAAGGGTATCAAACGAGTCGTCTATACCAGTTCCAAGGCGGCCTACGGTGAGATCAATGGTGAAGAAGGGCCGCCGAATTACCGACCGGTGCGCGAAGATTATCGCAAGCTCCCCGCTGACCTGTACGGTTCGATGAAGGTCGGCTGTGAGGAACTTGGCCGATATTATCGCGAGACCTATGGCATTGAGTTTATCGCGTTACGCTTCGTGTCGATCTACGGACCTGGCAAGGAAGCGCGTCATGGACCGTTGTCGTTCTACGGCCAACTGATCGAGAAAGCGCGCGAGGGTGCCAAATGGGTAATTCCTCAGGGCGGCGACCAGTTGAACGATGCGGTCTATGTCGGTGATGTCGGCCGTTCGGTCTATTTGGCGCTGAAAGCGCCGACGCCGACAGAATGGACGTTCAACATAGGCACCGGTAAAGCGTCCACGCCGCGTGACTTTCTCAACGCCGCAGCCAAGCTGTTTCCCAACCATAAGATCGAGTTGGGTCCTGGACCGAGCAAGCTCGGCAGAAGCAAGCAGAGCTACTGCATCTTCGACATCTCGGCGGCGAAGCGCAATATCGGCTACGAACCGGCTTATGATGTCGAAAGCGGCGTGAGAGATTACGTCGAGACATTGGATCGATTAGGCAGGTAGGATAAACGACACTGACCACGAAGGTACGAAAACACCAAGGTTTCGGAATAGTTTTCCCGAAGGTCAGGCTCTTCGTGCCTTGGTAGAGATAATTTGACGCCAATAATTTTACCCATTTTGCAATTCAAACGGAGGAACAATGGCAGAGACACCTAAAGGTGGCGGCGAGATTTGGTCGGCGGGCATCGGCCGGAAGAGTAATGCCCAATATGGATCGGACTTGATGGTTGAAGTGTTGCGCGAGTTGGGGATCAAATACATCGCGCTCAATCCGGGCGCGAGTTATCGCGGTTTTCATGATTCCATGGTCAATTTCGAGCCGGGCAAGGGACCCGAGATGATCATGTGTACCCATGAAGAGATTGCTGTGGCGATTGCCAATGGTTACGCGCGCGCGACCGGCGAGATCATGGCAACGGGGTTACACAACGTCGTCGGTTTGCAGCATGCGAGCATGGCGATCTTCAACGCTTGGTGCGACCGCACGCCGATTCTAAACCTCGGCGGCGGCGGGCCGCAGGACACAACCCAGCGACGTTCCACCGACTGGGTGCACACGGCGTTGGTGCAAGGCCTGGCGGTGCGCGATTACGTCAAGTTCGACGATCAGCCGACCACCATCGACGGCGTCGCCGAATCGTTTCTCAAAGCCTATCGTTTCGCCATGACCGAACCGAGAGGGCCGGTCTATATCTGTCTCGATAGCGACGTGCAAGAAGCCAAAATCGACAAACCGATGATCGTGCCCCATGCGCAGTTGTTTCGGCCGCCAGCGGGACCGGCAGCCAATCCTGAATCTCTAAAGACCGCGGCGCGATTACTCGCCGAAGCGAAATGGCCGGCGATTGTCGCGGGCGAGTTGGCGCGCAATCCCAAGTCTCTGCCGCCGATGTTGGATTTGGCCGAAGCGCTCGGCGCGCCGGTGCTGGACGCGGACGGGCGATACGCGTTTCCCAGCACCCATCCGTTGAATCTGACCAACGCGCGCGAGGATGCGCTGCAACACGCTGATGTCGTGCTGGCTCTCGACGTCCCTAGTCTCGGCGTGCCGCTGGGACCGTCCATGCGCGAGCGCGGCAACTTCGCGCCGATCATTTCACCGTCGTGCAAAGTCATTCATATTACTTTACTCGATCTCGAACGTCAGAGCTGGGTGAGCGACAATATGTGGCTCCTGCCGGTGCATGTGCCGATTGCGGCAGACACCGCAGTGGCGTTGCCGCCATTGCTCGAACAGGTGCGCGAGCGTTTGGCGGCGGATGCCAATTCGGCGAAGCAGGTTCAAGAGCGGCGCGCCAAGGTCGAAGCGATTTATCACGAGACGCGCAAGAAGAGCGCTGAGTGGATTAAAAAAACTTGGGATGAAAAGCCGATTTCGCAAGCGCGCTTTTTCAGTGAAATCAATCAGCGGGTGCAAGGGAAAGCCTGGGCACTGGTGTCGTCGCACGGTCGGCGCTGGCGCGAGGTCATCGAGGTCAGCGAGCCGGCCCATGGTATGGGCGGCGGGCGCGGCGGCGGAGTCGGCTATGGTCTGCCTTCGTCGATCGGTTCCGCGCTGGGTTTCAAAGACAGCGGCCGCCTATGTGTGAGCATCTTGGGCGACGGTGATTTTCTCATGACCTCCAACGCCCTGTGGACTGCGGCAAAGTACCAGATCCCGCTCTTGGTGATCGTCCTCAACAATCATTCGTACTACAACGACGAGGAACACCAGGAACGGATGGCGCGGGCGCGTCAAAGGCCGATAGAGAACAAAGGCATAGGCATTCGCATCGAAGACCCGGTGCCCGATCTCGTGACCATCGCCAGAGCCTTCAACGTCGATGCTTTCGGTCCAATAACCGAACCTAATGAGTTGGGACCGACACTCGACAAGGCGATCGCACTGGTCGAAAGCGGCAAGCCCGTGGTCGTCGACGTGTTTACGCAACCGCGTTAATCGTGAAGGTGTTTGGATAGTTCACCGCCAAAGACGCGGAGTTCGCAGAGGGAGTTCAATATTTTGGACGGATATTGCGGCGCACGCGGAAATCCACCTGGACATTCGCGATCTGGTGCGCACTCGCCGTGGAAAGATTTCAAAGCAATGAAGGATCGTGATTTGAAGCGCTGTTTGCCTATCGGCAAAGTCTGCCGGCGGTGAAATAAGCGCGGTTGCCGGTGCCGCCGGCTGCTGCAGCGAAACGGTCATCCAGATTCAAAGTCATCGGATCATTCAGGAGTCGGACATGGATAAACTGATTGAAGCAAATTTGACAGCCGTGCTCGAGCGCGAGGGCTTGGAACCGAAGCCCGGCGATCTGGAGGAGTTTAGCGAAATCATCGAGCTCTACGTCGGCAATTTGAAAGAGCTGCACTCGGTGAACTTGGGGTCGGAGGAGTTGGGTCCGGTGTTTCGCCCCGAGTGGAAGTGAAGACTTAGGACGAGAATCTTCGTTACACTCGGATGACAGCCCGGAGGAATGACTACCGCATTGGTCATTCGAGCGCAGCGAGAACTCATCTTCGCGTGGCAGTGAGCCACAAGCA
>DASSGE010001060.1:0-2633 GCA_035693605.1 Binatia bacterium | reverse complement strand
TGGTTTGCCGCCATGTTTCGATTCGACTCTCAGCCAGAATCCTTCTTTGCCAACAACGTTGACCTGAATACCCTTAGGAAGAGTCGTGATGATTTTGTGAAAGTTGCCGGGGCCTTCACGCAGCGGTACATCCGCCGTAGTCTCGTACGAGCCTTTGGCCGGCTGGGCACTAGCAAAGTGAGCAACAAATATTCCACTAAGCGCAATCAGGAGCACGGTCAGGGCGGCGCGAACGCCGTCGCTGGTTCTGCGAGTCATGTGTGCCTCCTCGAAACTTATTCGACGTCTTCTTTGCCATTTCGTTACTTTTTCTTCCAGTTGCCCGGGCTATCTTGGATCCACCACCCTGGACGCGCTTGTTCGATCCAGCTTTTGGCAAAAATTGCTTTGATCTTCGGGATGGCTTCATTTGAAATGTTGTTCGCCTTGGCGATCTCGGCATAGAGATTCTCGCGATCGCGGTTTTCGGCGTCGACTAACTGTTTGCTTTCGGCCCTTTCCTTCAAGTTAAGACCGTCGGTATTGCGAACCGCCAGCAGCCCGTCGGCGGCGATGCCGATGGTGCCGCGATCCATGAACGGCTTGATCGCCTCGCTGCGAGCTTTGATGGAGTCTTTAATTGCCCGGATCGCCGGGTTAGAAACGTTAATGTCGGCTTCTTGGGCATGGGCTTGGTCGACAAAACTCAGAGACACCAGCTGCCACGGCGAAAATCGATTTTTGCTGTGCGGTGCCGGCGGCGGGGCTGTTTTTGACGGGTCGCCCCAAGTTTCCTTGACAATCTGCTCAGCGGCACGCTCGACCGCGGCGGCGGGAAAATAAATGTTCACGGTCACGCAGGCGCTGACGAAAAATACTAAAAAAAAGGTGGTGCGTTTTAGCATGGTGCCTCCAACTATTTGATTACGGATTTGTCGGTTTTGATCCGCTCCAAGCGGCGCAGCAGTTCCGAGAAGCCGATTTCTTGGTTATGGCTGATAATGTTGACGGTGGGCGGCAAAAAGCTCCCCACGACCAGCATTTCCTTTTCGCCTTGGGACTCCACTCCACGTAGGATTAGACGATCGTTTCTCAAAACCGCTTTGAATCCAAGCTTGCTGTAACGAAAACTATCGAAAAAGCCGGCAAGCCCGCCGTACAATGCGCCGGCTTCCTGGCCTGAGCTGAGCACTGTAATTTTATTCAGCGCGTCGACGCTGATGCGCTGATCGACGCCGCGTCGCTCCACCGAATGCAAGTCGGCGCGCAATTGCGACGGCTGGCCGTCGGTGATGACGAGATCGTCAACACTGCCTTCTAAGATGCCTGAGATTCGGCCGAATGCAAAGGTTTTCGACAGTTGTTCGAGTTCGATCGACTCCACCTTGGCACTCATCTTAATCGACGCCAGATCTGAAAAGGGATTTTCAATCTCCAGCTTGCTCAAACGTAACCGTCCGCCAAATACTTCTGCCAGAATCTCACCGCGGCTCCGCAGCGTATTGCCCGCAGACTCGACTTCGGGGATCGCGCCGTTCAATTGGCCTGTAAAGCGCGGCCAGTTGAACGCCTCAGTGAGGCCGTGCAGTTGTAGCCGTTTGGTCTCTGCGGAAAATGTCACGGCTTTGGGATCGCGGATGATATCGCGCCATGTCACGCTGCGCAGCTCGACCTCGCCGCCAAAGAGAGTGAGACGCAATGGCTGATGCAGCCGCAGCGCATTATTTGCCAATGAAATCGTCGTGGTCAGAGGCGCTAGGTGTTGGTTGCCGAAGTGCGCGCTCTCGATGGATAAGGACCCCAGTGCGGGCGTGCCTGTTTTCTCACCGGGACGATCGTCGAGGCTGATTTGGAAAGGCAGGTTTATGCTGATGCCGGCAAGCTGCCAGTTGTCCGATTTAGAGCCGATCGCGCCGTTTTTTAGCACTAGATTGCCGCTCATGGCGAGCCGGTCTGGCGCACCATCGAGCTGTAGTTGCATCGCCATGTGTCCACTCACTGTCAGTTTGTCGAGTAGCGGGTACTGCCGATGGTAAGTCTCACGCAGAAATACCTGGAAAAACCCTGCTGGCGACAGGTTGTCGGAACGCGCTTGGAGTCGGAGCTCCGGGGTTTGAGATATCCTTTCAATGCTGCCTGCAAGGTTTACCTGGCCCACTGTGGCCAGGTGGATCTCGCAGCCGCGGCATTGTAGGCGATCGCTATCGCGGTCATACTCCGCGTCAATGAGCACGCCGGGTTTCTGGGTCTCGAGATCGCCGAAAAATTTGCCCCATAACAGTTCGCCCGCGCTCAAGGTTAGTTTGGCAACTATAGAGGTCGCTCTCCGTTGGGCGTCGGCGGTTACTTCGACGGCGCCGTCGAGCGCTAAACTCTCGCCCACTTTGCTGCTGTCAGTCGATGCAAACTGGCCGCCGGTTAATTTGACCTGGGCGGTGACTCGGCCCGGCTTCTTTGAGTCGTAACTTATGGCGCCGATTTCAGCCTGTGCAACCGTGCTTTTGAGTTTGGCGTGTTCCAAGGAAAACTTTTTGCCAACGATCCGTCCGCTTTGAAGCGCCAGTTCACCATTAGCCCAGCGAAAGGGAGCCCTGAGAGAGAAATTTGCCACGGTGAAATTTGCCGCGCGCACTTGAGCATCGTCGCTTCGCGCG
>DASSGE010001059.1:0-4519 GCA_035693605.1 Binatia bacterium | reverse complement strand
TTTCTCAACGGTGCGAACGACCGGCCGTTCTCGGCAGGAATCGGCGCTTCACACCTCCGGGCGGACTCTGCACAGATACGATCGATGGGGCAGCGAGCCGCTGATCGGATCTGCTAGATCGGTGCCGATGAGCATCGCGGCGTTGGCGCCGGCAGCGTCGTAGGCGTCGTAGCCGGGCAGCTCCAGTTCTTTACAGCCTTGCCACCAGCCATGCTGGACGCAGACGGCGCCCGGGACGATGTTTTTTGTTACATGGGCTTTGACTTTGATGGCGCCGCGCGGGGTTTCGACGTTCATCCATTCTTTGTTCTTGATTCCATACCGCAACGCGGTTTCCGGGTGCACGTCGGCCCTTGGCTCAGGCAGAGCTTTCCGCAGGCTCGTCAGCGAACGCTGTTGGCTGTGGACGAAGGTGGTGTTTTTCGCATTGGTCAGAATTAAAGGGTAATCGGCGGCGATGTCCGGCCGGCTGACCGGACTCAGTGCCGGCTCGACGTATTCTGGCATTGCTGGATAGCCGGCGGCAGCGAACTTGTGGCAATACAGTTCGACTCGTTTCGATGGCGTGGCGAAACCGCGTGGTTTACCCTCTTTGTTATTTTTTGCGTGTTTCTCGAAGGTCGTTGCTACCGGACGGGAGATGCCTCCCGCAGTGTTCTTTAACTCTTCTAGAGTGATTCCCGACGGCTTGAGTTCGAAAGCGTAGCCTGCTTCCACGTCGCCATTGAAAAATTGCTCGCTCATGCCCATGCGCTTGGCCAGCTCGAAGAGTATCCAGGTGTCCGAACGCCGCTCGTAGAGCGGTTCAACCACGGCGGCGCGGTATTGCAGGTGTGTCTTGCCCAGCTGGCGATGCTCGAAGGCGGTGGTGATGTTTGCCATCTCGAGAAAACTAGTCGCCGGCAAAACGTAATCGCAGAGCGCCGCGGTCGGCGTCATGAACAGATCGATGGCGACGCCGAAGTCCAACTTGCGTAGCGCCTCGCGGGCGCGGCGCGGATCCGCGTTGGACATCACTGGATTACAGCCGAAGGCGATAAAGGCTTTGATCGGATAGGGTTGCTCATCGAGGATCGCGTTGAAGATATCGTAGGAGGCGCAGTTGCCCGGCGAAGCCGGCGGGCCCAGCGGCTTTTTTTCGCGGCCGACGCGCAACGCCGCCGCTTCTTTGGGCAAGAATTCTTTGCCGTCGACGTTGTTGGTCGGCAGCTTGGGGAAAGTCACGTTGCCGCCTTGCCGGTCGAAATCGCCGAGGAGCGCGTAAAGCGACGCAATGGCGCGGCTGGTTTGGGTCGCGTTGGTATGCTGGCCGAGACCGTTCCACATGTACATGCTGACCGGCCGGTTGTGCGCCAGCATGAGCGCGGCCTTCCAAACCTGCTCGGCGGGCACCCAGGTGATTTTCTCGGATTTCTCGGGCGCGAATTCCGCGGCGATCTCGCCGAGTCTTTCAAAAACCGGTTTGCAAGGAATTTCTCCGCCGTCTTTGTTCTTGAGAAGGCGCGCACCGAAGAGCGCCGGCCGCACATTGGCGCGCGCGTATTGCCCGGCGGCGGAATCGTAGATCACCGCGTCATTTTCCGCTTCATCCCAAACCACAAAGCGGTTGGCATCGCCGGTGGCGCTGAGATCGGCTTCGGTGACGACAGCGCCGGTTTCGCTATTCAGCAAAAACATGCCGTTGGTCCAGCGGCGCACGAAATCGACGTCGTACCAGCTCTCTTCGATGAGGCAATGGATCAGCGCCAGCGCCAGCGCGCCATCGGTGCCGGGGCGAACTTGCAAGAGCATGTCGGCGTTGGCGCCGATGCCGACTCGGCGCGGGTCGACGACGACGGTTTTCAAACCGTGCTTGCGCGCCTCGACGATGTCATGGGCCAGGATCAATGATGTCGAGCTCGGGTTATGGCCCCACAGAAGAAACGTCTTGCTATGCGCGACATCGGGCGTCTGGATGGTCGTGCCGAAGGTAAAACTGAAGCCGGTGTCTTTGTGCCAGTTGCAAACATGGGTGGTCGAGACCCAGTTGGGGCTGCCGTAGAGGTAGAGAAAGCGGCCTAGCCAGCGCTCGACATCGTCCACCGAAGTGCCGCTCTTGGTGCCCTTGCCGAGCGCCATCGCCTTGGCGCCATGCTGTGCGCGGATCGATAACAATCTTCTCGCGATGTCGTCGAGCGCTTCCTCCCAACCGACGCGTTGCCAGCCGGGATCGGTCTCGCTCTTCGGCCGCGTGCGCTTGAGCGGGTAGTTCAAGCGCTCGGAATTGTAAACCAGCTCCGGCGCGGCTTTGCCCTTGATGCACATGACGCCGCCGTTGGGATGGTCATGGTCCGGTTCCAACTTCGTCACCCGGCCGTTCTCGACGGTGGCGATAGTGGCGCAGTGAGCCGTGCACAGCGCGCAGTAGCCGCGCACTTTTTTCGTGTCTATAACCTGCTCAGCGGGAATGGACATGACGTTCTCCGATTGTTGTCGGCGACCTGTGCGCGGCGGCTCAATGTTCAAGGGTTCAAAAGTTCAAGGTCAGGTTTCCTTGAACCCTTGAACGGTATTTTAGTCGAGCTCGGGCCGATTCGCTTTACCGACAAAGCCGGGTCCGAATCCGGCTTCATGCGCGGCCCAGGCGCCGGCGACGCGGCCGCTGAAGATCGACGGTCCGAGCATGGTGCCTTCGAGGCCGGCTTTGCCGTTGATATGGCCGCCGGCCATGCCGGCAACTTCGCCGGCGGCGTAAAGGCCGGGAATCGGTTCGAAATATTTGTTCAGCGCGCGGCAGCGCAGATCGGTTTTGACGCCGCCGAAGTTTTTGCGCGCCAGCGGAAAAATCTGGATCGCGTAATAGGGTGGCGTGTCGAATTTCTTCGAGGCTTTGAGCGACTTGCCGAATATGGGTTCCTTCTCTAGTTTACCGTCGAAGCAGCGATTGTATTCCGCTACTTCGGCGACGAAATTGTTAACGTCATTGAAGCCGCACTTCTTGCCGAGTTCTTCCAGGCTGTCGGCTTTTTTAATGTACGGCGAGTTGTTGAGCAGCTCTTCGACCTTGGCGCGATCGATGACTTCGCCACGGCGATAATAGGGATCGGCGACATCGATCTTGGCCAGCATCGGCGTGTCGGCGACGGCCCAGGCATGGGGCGGGTTTTGCGCCAAGAGCGCCGGCGAGGCGGAAGCGCCGCCGGTGAGCGATTCGTTGTGGAAGCGCCGGCCCTGCTGGTTGAACCAGATGTAGCCGGGAACCATGCGAAAAACCAAGCCGCGACGCTGCTGCGGGTCGCGGTAGTCGGGCGTGGCATAGACGTAAAACCAAATGCAATCCATGTGAGTAAAGTAGCCGCCCAAATCACGGATGAGTTTGTGGCCTTCACCCTTGGCGCCGAAACCTGAACCTTCCATGACTTTAAAGCTTTTAAACTCCGGCCGGTGTTCGAGCACCATCTCGAGATTGGAGTTGAAGCCGCCGGTGGCGACGACGACATTCTTGCTGTGGACCTCGATCGGGTCGCCGGCGTGATTCGCGGTCACGCCGCAAACACGGCCATTTTGCGTGATCAACTTGTCGGCCTTGGTCGACGTCAAAATCGTGATGTTGGGGATCGCCTGGGCAGTCTTGATCAGCGCCGTCATTAGGCCCAATCCGTTATTGTCGGGTCGATGCCAGCGGTACACGCGGTTTCCTTCCTGGAATTTCATATCGACCCAGTTGACGCCGCAGCTTTCCGCCCAGTGAAACAGATCGTGCAGCGAATGTTCGAGGTAATAGCGCGCCCAGACTTCGTCGGCCTGGCCGCCGCCCCATTTGATCCAATCTTCGAAAGCCATGTCAGGCGTGTCGTTAACGCCCTGGGATTTTTGCAGCGGCGTGCCGACGATGCAGCAGCCGCCGCCGGAAATCGCCGCCGTGCCGCCGCATTCCGCCGCGCCTTCCAAAACCAGCGCCTGGCCGCCGGCGCGGGCGACTTCGATGGCGGCGGGTATGCCGGCCCCACCGCCGCCGATAATCGCTACATCGGTTTCGATAGTTGAGTTGGCCATGGCAAGCTCCTTCGGAATCAATGAGATGGTCGAGGATTTATCACCGTTGTCGGGACGGGGTCAATGCAAAACCCCCTTGCCAAGAGCGCGCGCTTTCTGTATCGGGAGAGTGACCGCAGTAAGCCAAGGAGGTTATCTATGCTCTGCCGCCGATTGGGTCGATTCCTTCTCTCTAGTTTTGTCCTATTGATTTTTAATAGAGGTAACGGGCACTCTCAAGAGAATGTCCGCATCGCCCATCCATCGCTGTCAGCGTCGGTGATGTGCTTGCTCATAGCCAACAAAGAAGGCTATTTCCGCGAAGAAGGATTGACTGTCGAGTTTCTTAGCATCCGTGGCGAGATTGCGATTCGCACGACCTTGGCAGGTGAGATCGATATGTTCACCAACGCCGGCAGCGCGATTAACGCTGTGGCGCGCAACGTGCCGTTGAAAATACTCGCAGTCTTCCAAGACAAGCCCGGTTGGGATTTGATCGCGCTGC
>DASSGE010001058.1:0-2443 GCA_035693605.1 Binatia bacterium | reverse complement strand
TCCTTTCTGGATGATGCGAAAAAATCGAACTTGGAAATCAATCCACTGACGGGCGAGGAAACCGAGATGTTGATCGGAGAAATGTTCAGCATTCATCGAGATCTTGCCGACCAGCTACGCGGCTTGGTGCAACCTTGAGGGCTGGGTGAAGCGATGCGAAGGGCGTCAAGACGAAAAGCCTTCTTTTGAAACGAGGGACACATGCAGCCTCCTGCCGATCCAGCTCCGACAAGTTTAGGGCGAAGGATTCCAGCGCCCAACGGCGCCGTCGTCTCATTTCCCGTCGATGAGGTTGCCGGCTCGATTGTTCGGCGCTTTGAGAAAATCGCCTTTGCGGAGCCGGGGCGGATCGCCGTAAAGTTTGACAATCAAACTTTGACCTATGACGCGCTTAACCGGCTGGCTAACCGGATTGCGCGGGCGATTATCGAACGGCGAGGCAAGGACAGCGAGCCGGTCGCGCTCCTGTTCGGTCCGGGTGTTGACTCTATTGCCGCGCTCCTGGGCGTGCAAAAGGCCGGAAAATTCTTCTTCGCCATCGACCCGCAGTTTCCCGCCGAACGAGCGCGGTTTCTGTCGCTTGACACGCAGGCACCGTTGATGGTCACGGACGGTCGTCATTTCGAATTGGCGCGCTCGATCAAACTTGAGAATCAGACCGTGTTGAATCTCGAGGAAATCGCCGGCGCGCTGTCGGCGGAAAATTTGAATCTGCCGATTGCGCCGCAAGACCGGGCCGCGCTGATGTATACCTCGGGTAGCACGGGCGAGCCCAAGGGGATCGTCGAGACCCATTATCACTGCGTGGAAAACGCGCGGTTAAACACCCTGGCGATGGGGATTGTTCCCGAGGACCGGATTGCGCTGATCCATTCGATCAGCTTCAGCGCCTCGAAAATCGGGCTTCACACCGCTCTCCTGAACGGCGCAGCGCTGTTGCCGTTCGCTATCAAGTCGGAGGGCATCGATCGCTTTGCCGCCTGGCTCGCGCAAGAACGCGTAACCGTCGTGCATTGCCCACCGCCGATATTTCGCCAACTGGCGGATGTGGCCGCGGGCGGCGAATCATTCCCGGATCTCAGGCTCATTCGTTTGACCGGGGCCTTAATCGCCCCCGCCGACTTTGAACTGTTCAAGAAGAAATTCTCGACTCATACCTTGTTGGAAGCGGGCATGGGCACGTCGGAAACCGGTATGATCTGTTCGGCGCTCTTCGATCACGAGTCACGATTTCCCGAGGAAGGTTCGCCCGCGGGGTATCCCTACGAGGGCCGGCGGGTGTTGGTGCTCGACGAACACGGCCGCGAAATCGGCGCCGGAGTAGCCGGGGAGATCGTCATCAAAGGGCATAGCTTCTGTCAAGGTTATTGGCGTAATTCAGACCTCACTGCGAAAAAATTTATCGCCGATGCGACGTCGCCGGGAGAACAATTATTTCACACTGGCGATGTCGGTAAGTTGTTTCCCGGCGGATTTCTTGTTCATCTTGGCCGCAACGACTCGCTCGTGAGAATCCGCGGCTATCGGGTCTCCTTGCGCGAAGTGGAGGCGGCGCTGCTGCAGCATCCCGGGGTGAAGGAAGTCGCCGTCGTTGATTGGAACGATCGCGGCGAAGCCGCGCTTGCCGCCTATGTGGTCGCCGCCGCGCGAGCGAAGGCGGGTTATACTGAGTTGCTAGCGTTTGTTCGAAGCAAACTTCCCGATTATATGGTGCCGTCGAGCGTCACTTTTCTCGACATGCTCCCCGACGTCAACGGCAAAATCGATCGCCGGGCGCTGCCACCGCCGCGGAAAATGCGGCCAGTGCTGGAGCAACCCTATGTCGCGCCATCCAGTGACATGGAAGCCAACCTCGTGAGGATCTGGGAGGATATTCTGAGTGTGCATCCGATCGGTATTCACGATGCCTTTGCCGACTTGGGTGGTCACTCGCTCGCCGCTATGCAGGTGCTCTCTCGGACAATTCAAAGATTCTCGGTCGATGTTGAGCTCAAGACACTCTTCGATGCCCCCACTATCGCAGCATTCGCCGAGATTATTGCCGCGCTGCGTGCACCGCGTTGTGACGCCCGGAAATACGATGGGGTGTTGGCAAAGATCGAGTCGCTGTCGGAAGAAGATGCGGCAGCAGTGCTAGCTGGCAGGTATCCGAGTAAAGTTAGTGACGCGAAGTCTTAGCGCTCGGCTGAGAGAATCGAACTAGCGCGCGCTGTGCCATCGGTGACGTTAGTCTCTGTCCCCTTGATTCGGCAATACAGCTCAGCGACGGTCTTACCGCTGTCGTTCCCAAGGCATAACGATCGTCTCGATCGGCTGCGGCAACTCCGGTTTGGAAATTTTCATTATCGGCGCGCTGAGCATTTTTACTCGCGTTAAGCCTTGAGTGTATTGCTGCACGGCCTGTTCCCACCAGAAGTGTTTAGGGATGGCGATTTTGGGATTG
>DASSGE010001057.1:0-3463 GCA_035693605.1 Binatia bacterium | reverse complement strand
CAGCAGTCGCCACCCGCGCCTTCGCGGAGTACGAAGCGGCCAATCCTGTGGGTTATCCGCTCGCGTGGGAAAGCCTGAAGGAAGGGTTAGTTCAACTCCTGCGCCAGGTAACCGCGACAGATCTAGAAGAACTGTCGAGCTCGGGCTTTGTCCCGGTCGCTCTCGAAACCGACATGGCACGCAGCTTACCCGATGAGTGGCCGGATAGTTTGAAGGGCCTAACTATTCGCGGCCGAATGGACCGCATCGATCGTAACCTGCGCGATGGCAACGCGCTGCGGGTAATCGATTACAAGTTCAAGTTTGGCGGTGCGCCGACGAGTATCGACAAAAATCTTGTGCGCGCTGCGTTACGTGGTGAACGCTTGCAGCCGCCCTTCTATTATTTGCTGGCGCAGGCCTGGTCCGAACGCCAGGGTGGAAAAGCCGCCTCGGCCATCGAAGCGGATTTTTATTATATCGCCCAACGCTGGTTCGACGGACCGCTGGTGACCGCGCCCTATGGTCGTGAAGGCTTGAGCGGCAGCCTCGGCGCCGCTACCACGGCGACCATCGCTTATCTTGCCAATGGCGTTCGCCAGGGCCGCTATTTCATTCACCGCGGCGAACACTGCGGCCGCTGCGACATCGCCGCCATCTGCCGCAAGAACCATCCACCGAGCTTGTGGCGCGCCGAGAACGATCCGCTGACGGAAACGCATTACGCGTTGCGCGCCAAAGATCCCAAAAAGCTATGAGCCAAGCGACGGAAACCCTCGCTCTGCCCGACGCCCGCCACCGTCGACTCGCGGTACGGACCTTCGACCGCAATGTAGTCGTCACCGCCGGTGCGGGCACCGGCAAAACCACCTTGCTGGTGGACCGGTTAGTCCATCTGATATTGCGCAATCCCGAGCCACTCAAGGTCAGCGAGATCGTCGCCCTAACCTTTACCAATAAAGCCGCCGATGAAATGAAGCTGCGGCTGCGCGAGCGCTTACAGGACTATTTATCCGTCGAGCTCGACCGCCGACCGGAGAACGGAGCGGAGCAGAGAATATTTTTTGCCGTCGAGGAATTGATCGCGCTCTATCAACTCTCCAAGGATGAAATGGATGGGCGCATCCGCGATGCCCTGCGCAATCTAGAGCGCAGCGACATCGGCACCATCCATAGCTTCGCCGCCAACTTACTTCGTCTCTATCCCATCGAAGCCGGCGTCGACCCGCAGTTTCGCGAAGACGACGGCAGCGAATTCGACCGACTGTTCGACGAACAATGGGACGCCTGGCTCGGTCAGGAGCTGGCGCTCGCGAGCCCGCACGCCAATGAATGGCGCAAAGTGCTCGCCCGCTGCCAACTCGATCAAATCAAAACCCTTGCCCGGTCGCTCTCGGCGGAAACCGTTGACCTGTCGCAAGAGCCGGCGCATGAGATTGCCCCGCCGCTGCGTAGGTGGCTCGGCAAATTAGCCGCGCAAGCCGCCGCCCTGGACGCGCGCCATCCTGAAGACCGAACGAATGAAAAACTCGTCCGCGCCGCCCATGCGGTGATCTACCAGTTTGAAAAATCGGGGCGGCGCTCCGAAGAGTTGGCGGACTGCTACACGCTCCTGACGGAAAAGTCGGTCAGCCGCGATTTGAAGGGCTGGTCGGTGGAAGACATCGCGGCGGCACATGAACTCGTGCGTGCCGCCAAAGGTTTGTGCGGCGTCGACGGCGAGTTCACGGCGTTACTCTGGCGTCTGCTCGCACCCTGGGCCGAAACGTTTCGCGAACGTTTCCTGCGCGACGGCTATATTTCCTTCGACGGTCTGCTGGTGCGCGCGCGCAACCTGGTTCGCGACCACAAGCGCGTGCGCGCCGAACTCAAGCGCCGCTACCGGACAATCCTTATCGACGAGTTTCAAGACACCGACCCGATCCAGTATGAGATTCTTCTCTACCTGGCCGAGCATCCCAATGCGAGCGTGTCGAATTGGCGCAACGTAAAATTGGAACCCGGCAAACTGTTCGTCGTCGGCGATCCGAAACAATCGATTTACGCCTTTCGCCGGGCCGATATAGAGGCCTATTTAGAAGTGGTCGAGAAGATCGTCATGGCGCAGGACGGCATCGACTGCCGGCTGACGACCAACTTTCGCAGCGACGGCGCCATCCTCGATGCCGTCAACGGCGCTTTTGAAAAACTCATTCAAGCACAAGAAGGCTTGCAGCCGGCCTACATCCCTATCGAGCCCGCGCCCGGACGTGCAGGACTCCCAGGCCCGCTGGCAAAACTCTCGGTTAGAAAAATCATCTCCCCCCAAAATGAGACAGACCAAAGCGACGCCGAAACCGCCCGGCGCATCGAGGGCGAAAGTTTGGCGCGCTGGTTGAAAGAGTCGGTGCTTGGCAAAGCGCAAATTTTAAACCCGCGCGGCGAAGTCGTCTACGCTCAACCTAGAGACGTCGCCATCCTGATGCGCAAACTCACCGACATCCACGACTACCTGGAACCGTTCCGCCGTCAAGGCATTCGTTACCTTGTCGAAGGCGAGCGCCACTTCTACGCCGCCAAAGAAATCATCGACGCGGTTAACTTACTGCGCGCAGTCGAGAATCCCTACGACCGCCTGGCTTTGGTCGGGGTGCTGCGCTCGCCGTTGGGCGGACTCACCGATCTGCAGATTTATCACCTGCACCGACAAAACCGGCTTGACTACCGCGATGGCGCCAAGCTCGACGACAAGGAGTTCCCGGCAACGCTGGTTTCGCTCTATCAGGCGCTGACAAAGCTCAACGTGGAAACGAAAACATTGCCCATTGGTGCCGCCGTCGACCGGGTTTTTTCCACCTTGCCGGTCGAGCTGCTGGCGGCCTGTCATTTTCACGGCGAACAAGCCGTAGCCAACCTAGCCAAGTTACGCCAGCAGGCCGAACAACGCGGCCGGGGGGGATTGATTACGCTCAAGAGAGCCATCCGGCAACTCGAACAAAGCGTCCTTGACGTCAAGGATGAAGGCGAAAGCGTGCTCGCCGAAGAGAATTTGGACGCGGTACGGATCATGAGCATCCACAAAGCCAAAGGGTTGGAGTTTCCCATCGTCATTCTAGCCGGCTGCCAGACCGGCAGCGAAGGCCGCCGCGGCGCCGACGCCGAGTCGAGCTTCGACTGGTCCACCGGCCTCACCGGCACGCGCATCGGCCAGACCAGTGACCTCGCCGGTCTCTACATCGCCGAGAAAAATCGCTTGAGAAATGCCGAAGAGCAAAAACGTCTTCTCTACGTCGCCATGACGAGAGCAAGGGAGCATCTGATTATCTCCTGCGCGCCCGCCAACCGCCGTTCCCGCGGCAGCTTCCAGGCGATGCTCGACACGACGCTAAATGACAGCATCGCCGGCGCCGAATCGCCTACCCACGTCACGCTCGGTCGGGGAACGGTCGCAATTGACGTCGTCCATCAAAGTCTCAGTGCCCCCAGCCATGCGCCGGCCAAAGCC
>DASSGE010001056.1:0-5415 GCA_035693605.1 Binatia bacterium | reverse complement strand
TGCGCGGCGATACCAAGAAGTTGCAGGATGCCGCCGTCGCGATTAACAACCCGGTGCCCTGGTCGCGCAAACGACCGGACGGCTACGAACTCAAATGGCTGCTGTCATTGGCCACCGGCAGCCACCGCGGCGTCGCGCCATTTCTGATAGAAGATCTGACCCCGCGCGCCGAGCGGATACCTCAACAGGTTAGTCACGCAAATCTGATTACCGGAATCGACAAAGTGACCGTCGCCGTCGGCGAGCTCGGACCAATCGATCAATGGTACAGCGCCCTGCTTGGAGTTGCAGGCGAACCGGTTGCCGACCCCGCACTCGGAGCGGACGGTCTACGGTTTCAGGTGGGCGCGCATTGCTTTGAATTCGTGACTCCGCGGGATGCCGCCAGTCCGCTGATCCAGTGGCTGCGCGAGTTTGGCCCGTCGCCATATTGTGCGCTGTTGAAGTCGGCGAACCCAACAAGTAGGGCGCTCGATACCAGGCTAACCCATGGAGCTCAATTACGGGTTCGTTAAGCGTTGCTATTCGGTGACCGCTGGTGAGCACAAGAATACGACACAAACGAAATCCAGCTAGATGAGTTTCGGCGACAGAGCCTTCGATTCATCGGCTCGACGCTGCCACAATCGTTGCCGGATTATCTGGCGCGCGAGATATTTAACTAACCGGTCCGAGGGGAATACCTATGACATTACAAGAAAAACTCGCGTTGGCCTGCCGCATCCTGGCGATGCAGGGACACAACGACATGATCTACGGTCATGTTTCCGCACGCACGGAACGACCCGACCAATATTGGATCAAGGGCTCCGGAATCGGCCTTGAGGAGGCCACCGCCGACGACATGGTTCTCATCGACTTCGACGGCAAGACGCTCGCAGGTAAACGCAAACGCCACAATGAATTTCCGATTCACAGCGAAGTCTACCGGACCAATCCCGATATCATGTGCGTGATCCATACGCACCCGACCTATTCGACGATCATCGCGTCCTCCGATAAATCGATCTTGCCGATAACCAATCTGAGCTGCGCGTTTTATCCACCGGCCATCGACAAATTCGAGGAGTCATCGGATTTGATCGTCACTCCCGAGCAAGGTATCTCGGTGGCCAAACTGTTGGGCGAGCACAAGATCGTCCTGTTGCGCAATCACGGCATCGTGGTAGCCGGTCCGAATATCGAAGAGACCTGCATCCGCGGCGTGCTGCTCGAACATAGTGCCAAGACTCAAGTCAAAGCCGCCTCCATGGGCAGCTTCACTTGGGCGACCGACGCCGACGCATTGTTAAAGAGGAAACGAATCTACCGTCCCGATGCGATGCTAAATCTGTGGGAGTATTATCTGCGGATGCTGCAGAAGCACGAAGGCAAATAGACGATCAATCGGTACCGCTTGATCGGTTTCAAATGTTCCAAGGGTTCCAATGGTTCCAGGTCCTTCGTCCTAGTTGGAACATTTGAAACCATTGGAACCTTTGGAACCGTCTTCGTTATCGGTGTATCCCCAAAAACGCAAAAACCTTCGCGGCATTGAAGACATTATTCAGTGCCACCAAATCGTGATCGGTGTGCTGAAAGCGAATATCGCGGGATCCATAGTTTATCGCTTGAATGCCGCGATGGTTGAACAAACCCGTGTCGTTGGCGGCAGTTGAGTAGCAAAACTTCGGCTCATAGTTGAGCATCGTCCGTATCCCCTGCTCCAATACCTGCACCACTTCGGCGTCTTTGGCGACTTCGCTTGGATACATAAAGTCACGTGGCTGCACTTCGATTTCGAACGGCTCGATTATGCCGATGGCGTTTTTCATCTGCAGGATCGCCTTGGCGGAATCATCGCCCGGAAGCAGCCGGCGGTCGAACATAATGCGGCATTCGCTCTGGATCGTGTGGGTCGCCTTGGGAAAACTTTCGATGGCGTTGGTGGTGAGGCTGACATTGCCTAACTCAGGATGATGCTTATCTTCGGGCGTCGGCATTAAGGGTTTCAAGCGCTCGAGCACCTGCATGGCGCCGTCGATGGCATTGATGCCTTCCCACGGCCGGCTGCTGTGGGCCTGTTTGCCTTTGACGACCACCAGCACGTCGACTCGGCCTTTGTTGCCGAGTTGTATTTCCGGCGGACCGTCGATGATGCACCACTCCGCGTGAATATTGGCATGATCGAGCACATAGGCGAGCGAGTCATGTTTGCCGGTTTCACCGGCGGTACTGACGACAAAATAGAGATCGCTGGGCAGTTCGACGTTGTGGCTACCGATAAACTTTACCGCGGCCATCATCGCCGCCAAGCTGCCCTTTTGCTCGCACGCACCGCGTCCCCACACGCATTCGCCGTCGAGCTTATACGGCGCACCGTCAACGATCTCACCAGAATAGGGATTTTTCATCGTGCTCGGCGCCGCGCACATGGCGTATCCGACCAACATCAAGCGGCCCCTGGGCTGGCGTCCCTTGATGATGAGAATCAGGTTGCCCATTTTATCGATGAACGGCTTTAATCCTGACTGTTGCAGCTCCGGCATGATCACGTCTTTGATCAGCGCCAACACCTGCGGCTCCGCCTCGAGCAGGCGGGTCTGTGGGCTGGCATGTTGCACGAGTTTCACCGTCAACCGCTTCACTTCGTCGTAGCTTAGGTTCTTGTCGATTAATTTCTTGGCCGTCCCCGCATCCAGCATGTAATCTACCTCTCGCGTCAAGCCGACTCTCAATAGCGCTCAAACCCGCTAACTTTACCGATCTTGCGGGCGATCACGATCAGCGTCATGCAGATCACGCTCACCACTAGCGCCAGTGAACACATCGGCCCCAAATTGCCGTCGACGTAAAAATGATAAAGCAGCGGTCCCAAAGGCTCGGAACCCGGCGAATAAAGAAATACCGAGGTGCTGAACTCGCGCAGATAGATCGACGCCAAAAGAATCCAGCCGGCGATAAAACCCGGCCGTAAAAGCGGCAAAAGAATACGCCGAAAGGTAGTTAAGAAACTGGCGCCGCAGACCATCGAGGCTTGCGGTAAGTCATCGTGCAACTGCACAATCGTGCTGGTCATCGTGCGCAGACCGTAGGGCAAAAACCGCGTGATGTAGGCGATCATGAGGATCCATAAGGTACCGTATATCGGCAGCGGTATATACACATAGGTCCAAAGTAGCCCGATCGCCAACGCGGTGCCCGGAAATGCCCAGGGTATAAATGTCAAGGCTTCGATCACGCCCCGGCCGGCCGCTTTGGTCTTGGTGGTGACCCACGCGGTGAGCGCGGCCAGAAGCATGCAAACCGTCGCGCCGCCGATGGCGAGAAATAGGCTGTTTTGCAGCGCCCGGTAGGTGCGCGTGTCCGTGAGATTGGTCGCGTAGTTTTCCAACGTCAAAAGTTCCCAGGTCTTGGCGCCCGGCACATGGATATAGCTAATGAAAGAAACATAGATCAACACCAACGCCGGCAGGACGACAGTCAGGATCAGTATCGTAGCCGCCAGCGCCGACGCCGCGTAGCGCCAAGGCCCCAAGTCGATGATCATCGGTCGATAGCCGCGACCCGTCACGGTCACGTAGCGCTCCGAGCGCGCAGTCAGCCGGCGATAGAAGTAAACGAAGATCATGGTGACGAATAGTAAGGTCACGCCGTAGGCGGCGGCGAGATTTTGATTGGGCGGAAACGCGCCGATCGCTTCACGGTAAATTTTGGTGGTGAACACTTCAATGCGCGCCGGCAGCGCAATGATCGCCGGCGTATCGAAGCTCTCGATGGCGCGGACAAAATTCAACATCGCCGAGGCGAGAAGCGCAGGGCGAACGATCGGCAGCGTAATGCGCCAGGCGATTTGCATGTTGCTTGATCCGGCCACTCGCGCCGACTCCTCCAACGACGGATCCATCGAATACAGCGCCGCGGAGACCATCAGAAACGCCAGCGGAGTGGTAATCAAACTCTCGACGAACACCATGCCCCAGAGCGAATAAATATTGAATGGCGCTTGCGACAAATCGAAAGTCGCCATCAAAAATCGATTGATCAGCCCTGTGCGCGGACTCAACAACACGGTCCATGCCACCGACAACATCACCGGCGGAAAAATATTCGGCACGATGGCAGCGATCTCAAATAACTTGCGCAGCGGAGCATTGGTACGGATCGCGATCCATGCCAGGATCGTCGCCAGTCCGGTGGCTATGACTGCTGAGGCGCCGGCGAACACAAAGGAATTGAACAACAGCTGATAGGTGACCGGATCGCTGTACGCGCTGATATAGTGGCCCAAAGTGAATTCGCCGGGGACGCCCAACGGCTTGCTGCGAAAGCTGCCGTAAAACAGCATTAACGTCGGCGATAAACTGAGATAAGCGATGACGACGCCGACAAAGAGAACCACCGCCAATTGCGGGTCGCGTCGAAAACTGCCGACTAGCCGGGAAATCATCGCCGAATCTTAAGCTCCCTCAAGTTGCAGGCTTGGATTGTCAAAACAACAAGGGCCAGCCGGTGTGGCTGGCCCTTCTTTATTCACTAATCGAAACCGCTTTTCAAGAATTACTTAGCGTAGAAGATATCGCGAAACGTGCCGCTCATCAGTTTCTTGAATTCATCCTCGCTGGGGTTCTCCATGAAGACCATCTTGGGCGCGACCTTGTCGGCGTCTTTAATCGGCGGGTAAACTCCAGGGGCAAGGACAAACTCGCCATCTTCAGCGATTTCTTTCTGACCTTCGGCGCTGCAAGCGAAGTCGATATACAGCTTGGCCGCATTGGCACGAGTCGATTTTGCGCCCAGGCTTAAATAATTGGGATCGGTCAAGTATCTATCCATCGGGACATAGTCAACGGGACCTTTATATTGCTTGACATACTTAATATAAGTGATGCCCAGCGGCGCTTCGCCTTTGATAACAGTGGTCGTCACCGGAGCCAGGGAATCGACCATGACAGGATTTTGCTTCGCCAGCGCTCTTACGTAATCCAGCCACTTGTCCCCTTTGAACTCCTTGCGGCGCAGGTTCCAAAAAAATTGTGCGGTGGTTGTGTGACGCGTGGGATCGGGGATGGAAACTTTACCGCTCCACTTTGGATTTAATAGGTCATCCAAAGTCTTCGGCAGGTCCGCCGCCTTAACCAATTCCGTGTTGTAGAGGATACTGATCGGGAGAACCCGCCAGGGTGTTATCAGGTTGTCCTTCTCTTTGAAGCGAGCGGGAAATTTCTCCGACGCCGGCGGGATAAATTTTGCAAACAGGCCGTCGTCCTTCATTATCAGCTGGACGCCGCGGTTGCCCTCGACCACATCGAAAGCAGGCTTGCCGGCGCGCCATTCGGTTAAAGCGCGCTCGGATACCTGTGTCGATGAACCGCGCCAATATTCGATTTCGATGCCGTATTTCTTCTTGAACGCCTGGTGCAGACCCTCCATGGA
>DASSGE010001055.1:0-10477 GCA_035693605.1 Binatia bacterium | reverse complement strand
TCGGCAATCTCGGTGGCGTCATAGCGCGCCTTCTCGTAGAGCTTTGTATAGATCGTGATACCGCCGCCGAACACCGTCTTTAGGCTGGCGCCGATGTTGCCGACGAGGCTGCGCGAGGGCAGGATGATCCCGCGCACCACGCCCAGGCTTCGCATGACCCGATAGCCGGGCAGGTCCTGTGCGGTGGTAAGGAGTTTAGCGTCGGTCATTGCGATCTTGTAATAACAAGGCTGATGACGTTCGGGGATCGCGTAGTGACTTCAGGCTATCTCGGCGGCAGCGGTTCGTTGCCCGCGATCTTGTTGAACAACGCGATGATATCGGCATCGCGCGGAATGTCCCGGATGGCTTTTTCCTGTGCTTCCGCTAGCAGCGGTGTGGCATCATCGGCCGAGAGTCGCTTGAAATCCTTCAAAAACGCTGGATCACGGAAAGTCCTGCGCATCGCCTCGCGCCAGTGCGCTACTGCCTCCGCAGGCGTTCCCGGCGGTAAAATATAGGGCGAGCCGACCAGCCGGAAGGTGCGAAACATCGTCATGATCTTACGCTCTCGCTCGCTCTTGGTGAAGCTTTCCAATTCCGGCAATTTATTAAACAGCGCGTGGGGATGGCGGTCGTCTTTTGGAATCTGAATGATCGCGTGAAAATTGAGTCGTTTCTTTTCCAGCTGGTCGGCATTGCGTTGCAGTATGGTATCGGGAATGTTGGCGCGGGCGTCGAGTTCGCCGCGGTCCATGGCGAGGTCGAGTTCCGGGCCCGAGAAACCGGTAACGAAACGCGGGTCTTTAAGACCAAGTATCCAGGAAAATAACCGGCCGTTGATATAAATGTCGTGCCCGACGGTTTGCGCCCCAACGCGCAGACCGGAATGGGCGCGCAATTTATCCAAGCTGTCGAGTCCCAGTTTTGCCACCGAACCAAAAACATATTGCGCCGTGCTGTTGGAGGCTCCGAGATAAATCAATTTGTCAATGTCGTACTCGACACCCGTGGAACCAAGCACGGCGTTGGCCACCAACCCCGAACCGACATTTCCTAAAGTAAGTCCGTCAGGCTTGGCGTTGCGGGCAATATAGTTGGTTGCCTTACGGCCGCCACCGCCCGGCATGAACTGGGTGACGATAATCGGCTCGCCGGGAAGGTATTTCTTTAAAAAAGGCAGCGCCGCTTGGACGCGCAGGGCTCCAGTGCCGCCGGGCTCGCGGCCTTGCACCAGCAAAATGGTTTTCCCTTGAAAATAGGGTGCCGACTGGCTGAAACCCGGCGCGCCGGCGAGGATTGTCAAAATTGCCGCGACAATGGTTACCGAGACTATTTGCTTCATCATTTATCCCCTGGAAGAATTAGCGTCGTAGTTGTCTACCATGAGGACCGGTGAATTCAAGACGATTTCGTCGCGAAGGCCGAAGCTGCCAACTGCCCTTGGTGAAGCGTGAAATCGCCCGCCGATCTCTCTTGGTTGGTCGGCGCGACACGTTGAATTCCGCGCAACGGTCCAACGTTAACTGTATTGCTATGGCTTGGCTTCGCTGCAAGCTCGCTGCAGTCTCCCCATAAGAAGTTGCGTTCGCGGTCCGGCACCGCCCTGACGGGAAACACCTTCAGTTTGTCACCCGGGCGAACGATGCGACTTGGTTTGGCGCATTCGCCGTTGATCTCAACTTTGCCGCTGTCCACTGCTTCCGCAGCCAAAGAACCGGTTTTAGGAAAGCGCGCGGCCCAGAGCCATTTGTCGATCCGGATCGCGCCGTGTGGTTCGGACATAATCCGGCTTTTCTCATGGCCAGGGAAACTGCGCCACGGGTGGCTTGCTGAGCATACGGTGGTCGGTCATGTCGCATTGTAGCGGGGTTACCGAGATATAGCCTTCATGCACTGCCATGCAGTCGGTGCCGTCGTCTTTCGCAAAACCCAAGTCGTCGCCGCCGATCCAATAATACTTGCCGCCGCGCGGGTCTATTCGTTCGACAATATTTTCACTGTAATGCCGCTTGCCCATGCGCGTAAATTTCCAACCCTTGAGCTGTTCTCTCGATAAGAGGGGCACATTGATATTGAGCAAAGTGCCAGCCGGTATGCCGGGCTGTCGAATGTGTTCGATCAAGTCCGCGGTGAACTCGGCCGCCGCGCCAAAGTCAAATTTGTCGAACGCAACGAGAGATACGGCGATGGCCGGAATGCCCAAAAGCGTGCCCTCGATAGCAGCCGAAACCGTTCCTGAATAAATAATGTCATCCCCGAGGTTCGGTCCTTTGTTGATACCGGAAACGACCATATCGGGTTTTGCCGGCAGCAGACCTGTAAGCGCAAGCTTGACGCAATCGACCGGAGTGCCGTCGACCGCCATGCGCCGCGGGCTGAGCTCTTGGACGCGCAGCGGGCGATGCAGGGTCAACGCATGGCTCATGGAGCTTTGCGCCCGGTCCGGGGCCACGGTGTAGATATCGCCGAGTGGGGCGAGACTTTTTTCCAGCGTGGTGAGTCCTTCAGATTGGATGCCGTCGTCGTTGGAAAGCAGGATTATCATGCGGCCATTGTCGCAAAGAAGAAGTAAGCGGACAAGCGCAAGGGGCAGCGGCCTGATGCTTGTCAGACCCGGTTAGAAAATTGCGGGCGGCTTTCTATTAGATCGGCAAACTGGCTTTGCTCTGTCTTTGACACACCTGCCGGATACTTTGCTGCGCTGCGGCGCCATCTCTCAAGCCACTTTAGGTCGAGCAGTGGCGGTGTTAACGGATGCTGGGCCGAACCTTCCGCTCGGTTGAAAGCGATTGTGGTCTCTTTCTTCGGTCCGGTGCCGACGCCTCGGGCAACAAAGAAACCGGCGCTCAGCAGTGCTGCGCGCACAGCAGTCGATGCAGAGTAAGTGTAAAGTTCAGTTGGCTTGGCCAAGCAATGTCTGAAGATTTTTATAAAGATTTCTCTCGTCCACAGTGGAGCGTCGGATTTGTATGAGAAAGGATCGTAAAAAATCAGGTCAGGCAGCTCCGCTGTCTCGATAAAATCGCGGAAGTCACCTTTCATAAGTTGCCATTGCAACAGTTCAGACGCCTGGCGCCAGCTGCCTTGGGAGAGAATTCGGGAAGGCGCGCCGTGATGCAGGTGTGGGAAGAAGGCGCAATGTTTGGCCGCGAGGATGAGCGGAGCGAGATCCTGCTCGAAACTGATCAGTCGCAGGGGCCGCAGTTTGGCGCTCGTGTTCTCGGCTTGGCATCGCTCGAAGCAGGAGAGCGCCGCCATGGCATTAGCGGCGGCGCCGAGGCCGACGTCCCAGATGACCAATTCGCCCGCGTTGTCCTGGTAATCTATCAGGCGCGCCGCGAGTGCGGCCTGTTCGATGTAAAGTTTATTGGCTTCATCACTCGGCGCGCTCACGGAGTGCATGATCTCACCGGAGCTGATTTGGCGAATGCTATAGAAACCCTGCACAGAGCGGTGCAATTCATAGTTGCCTAAGCGGGCGTACTGAGCCGTTTTGCTTTTCTTTGGCGGGCGAGCGGGATTCTCTTCATCAGAACGCATTAACTCGCCGCGCATTTGCCGGTAATAGGCGGCAAAATCACCGCCGAGGATCCGCTCGCGCATTTCCCGCATCAGGCGCTGGTAGAACGCAAGATTGTGCATTCCTACCAGATGCCAGCCGAGTACCTCATCCGATTTGATCAGATGGTGAATGTAGGCGCGCGAGTATTGTTGACAACATTGACACTCGCAGCGCGCGTCGACAGGTGCTTCGATGAGTTTATGCACGGTGCGTCGCAACTGTAGTCTGCCATGGGAAGTAAAGGCGACGCCGCGTTGCGCCAGTTGAGTCGGAATAATGCAATCGAACATGTCGACGCCGCGATGCACCGCTTCGAGAAGGTCGATCGGCGTACCGACGCCCATCAGGTAACGCGGCAGACTGGCGGGTAGATGCTCGATGACCCATTCGGTCAAGTCGTAGCGCTCGGCGTGGGTTTCGCCGACCGCCAATCCGCCGATGGCCAAGCCGTCAAAAGGCAGTTCGCGCAAAAACTCTACGCTGGCTTTGCGCAAATCGCGATGACAACCGCCTTGGACGATCCCGAACAGCGCCGCCGGTGAATCACCATGGGCATCAAGCGCCCGCACGGCCCAACGGTGCGTGAGCTCCATGGCCGCCTGGGCTTGGGCGTGAGCGGCGGTGGAGGCGATGCATTGATCGAGCACCATCATGATATCGCTGCCGATAACTTCCTGCATCGCGATGCTCGATTCCGGCGAAAGTAAATAGCTCCTGCCATTTACATAGCTCTTAAAACGAGCGCCGGATTCGTCCATAGCTCGTGAGTGAGGGAGCGAGTAAATTTGAAATCCACCCGAGTCCGTCAGCACCGGACCATGCCAGTTCATAAAACGGTGAATACCGCCGAGTTTCTTGAAGACCTCGACGCCGGGGCGAAGCAGCAGATGATAGGTATTGGCCAACAGCAGCCGCGCCCCCGTCGCGTGGAGGCTTTCCACGGTTTGCGCTTTGACCGTTGCCTGAGTGCCCACCGGCATGAAGATCGGCGTTTGGACTGTGCCATGCAGCGTCTGAAAAGTCGCAGCGCGGGCGCGGGAGTCGGGCGACTCGGATTCCAATTTGAAAGGCAATCGCTTGTTGGTGTTCGGCGAAGATTCCATGACTCAAATTATCTCTCGGAAGGCGCCAAGTTCGGAAGCGATAAACGGTAAAAATTCCCCAATGGCTTTAGTCTTGTTCTCCGGCCTTGGCGTCTTTGCACTTTGCGGAAAAACCTTCCGAATCTGATCTTTGTTCAAACTCCATCGTATCACCGGTTGGCGCACTGAGGCGAGCGGCGATCTTGTTTCAATCACGCCGCCTGGGGTATAAATTTTACTCGATTGAAGGAGAAATCTTGCCATGGCAACTGCGGAAATCGTCGCGATCGGTTCTGAACTACTGCTCGGTCAAATCGTCGATACCAACTCGGCGTGGATGGCGCAGCGGCTCACGGCGTTGGGCGTGAATCTCTTTTTCAAGTCGGTGGTGGGCGACAACCCGGCGCGAATGAAAGAAGTCATCGGGCGCGCTGTGGAGCGCGCCGACATCGTCATTACCAGCGGCGGCATCGGTCCGACGCAGGACGATCTGACCCGCGAGATCGTCGCCGAGGTGACCGGCCGCAAGTTGATTCAAGATTCCGGCATGCTCGAACAGGTCGAAGAGCACTTTCGGCGGCGCGGCCGGCCGATGACGCCCAACAACCTGCGCCAGTCGTATATGCCCGAGGGGGCGATTCCGGTGAAGAATCCCAACGGAACGGCGCCGTCCTTTGTCGTCGAGGATCCGCGCGCGGTGATTTTCTCTTTGCCGGGTGTGCCGGTGGAGATGAAGTGGCTATTCGAGAACGAAGTCGAACCCTATCTTAGAAAAAAGTTCAATCTCGCCGAGGTGATTCATTATCGCGTGCTCAAAATTGTCGGCATCGGCGAGAGCGCGGTGGACGACAAGGTCGGCCATCTGATCGCCAATTCAAGCAATCCGACGGTCGGCGTGCTGGCTCTGCCCGGGCAGGTCGATGTGCGCATCGCTGCCAAAGCAGCGGATCGCGACGAAGCGGTGAAGATGATTGCGCCGGTGGAAGCCGAGGTGCGTCAATTACTCGGCAACGCGATTTTCGCCGCCGATGAAGAGACGATGGAGTTTGTCACCGGTAAACTGCTGCGCGAGAAAAATCACACGGTGGCGGTCTGTGAAGATCTGACCTGCGGCCAGTTGGCCGAACGTTTGCAGACCGCCGGCAGTGAGAACTTCGGTGCTGGCTTTATCTGCAATAGCGAGAAGGCTCTGCGCGCGTTGCTGAAACACGGCCGCAGCCAAATTGACTTGGATGCCACTCTGAAAGATCCGCTCGCGCTGACCGACGAAATGGCCTGGGCGGCGCGCCAGCAGTCCGGCAGCGATTTCGGCCTGGCGCTGCACGCCATCGCCGACCCCGATAGCAAGATTCAAAACCTCGCGCGCGGCCAAACCTACGTTTCGCTCACCGATGGCAAGAGCTTTCTGCGCCGCGAGAGCAGCAGCGCCGGACGCGGCGCCTACGACCGCTCGCGCATGACGCTCAACGCCATCGATTTACTCCGGACCGCGTTGTTGGAAGGAATGAGCTGAACACGGTATCGATGTTGGGGTTAAGAGTGCTGAGGCATGACTTTGGGCAAGAGCCTCTGCAATTGGCCGAGCGGTTCTTCCAAGCTGCGAATCGCTTCACTCCAGAATCCGACTTTCTCGATATCCCGACCGACGGTTTGGCGCACGACATTTTCAGCCGTGTCGCTGCCCGCGCGGCGGAGAAATTCTTCGTACGTCGGCAAGAACGAAACGCCTTCGGCTTTGAACATGGCGTAGAGACCGCGGCTAAGCAGATAGCCGAAGGTGTAGGGAAAGTTATAGAAGGTGATGCCGGTGATGTAGAAGTGCAGCTTGGACGCCCAGAAGTAAGAATCTTCGCCGCCGCTCTCCAGCACTTCGCCTATGACGTGCCGCTGAGTTGCGGCCATCAAGTCTTTCAACCGTGATACGCTCAGCGGTCCTTTGGCCCTTTGTTCGTAAAAAGACTTCTCGAATTCGTAACGTACTGGAATGTCCAACAGGTAGACTGCCCCATGGCCGACTTCGATGTCGAGGATGCGAGCCTTTTCACTGTCGGTCACCGCAGGGTCGTCGAGGATGCCGTTCATCAAGACATTTTCGCCGAAAGTCGACGCGGTTTCCGCGAGTGTCATTGGATAACCGCGGGCGTATGGGCGAACCTCGCGCATCATGGCGCCGTGGTAGGCGTGACCGGATTCATGCGCCAGTGTGAGCATATCGCCGAGGGATTCGTTGAAGGTCATGAAGATGCGCGATTCTTTGCTGAGCATGGAGCTGCTGCAAAAACCACCGGGCCGCTTGCCCGTCCGCGGCTGCCAATCGACCCAGTTTTTGCCGATGACTTGGTCGTTGAAGAATTTTCCGAGCGCGGGATAGGCGCGAGAAAACGATCCTGCGACTATCGATTGGGCTTTGTCCCAGGAAAGTTTTTCCTGATCCGGCAAGGCGAGCGGCGCGCCGAGATCGAACCAAGCAATCGTTTGGCGCCCCATAGATTGAGCTTTCAATCGTAAAATCCGCCGCGGTATTTCCAGGTTCGCCATCAAAGCTTCGAACATTGCGCCGAGCGTCTTGCGGCCGATCGCGGCCTGGAACAGCGCGATATCGAGAAAGTGGTCGACGCCGCGGTGGCGGTTGAGTGTCAGCCGGGTCCCGGCGATGGCGTTAAGGGCGGCCGCCGCGGTGTCTTCGACCGTTTGCCACGCGGTGTTGCCGCCGGCAAACGCGGCTTGGCGCACACGCCGGTCGGGATGTTCCATCAAGGAGCGGCGCTGCGACATCGGCAAGCGCGCGCGCCGGCCGTCGGGATAGACCATGTCGAATTCGAGCTTCGCCGAGACGGTATCGTAGAGCCGGCCCCAGGCTTGGATGCCGTCGACGCCCAGGTCGGCGGCGAGGATTTCTTTTTCCGCGGTCATGGCGCGGCACGCTTCTTCGCGCAAACGCGTTAGGTAGTTCTGCGCTCCCGCGAGCGCTGGCCGGGCGCAAAATTCAGTGAAAGTCTTATCATCGGCGCCCTTGAAGGCTCGCAGCAGTTCGACGCGCAGCTTGGCGAGTTCGGCACGGGTGCGGGTGAGTTCGGCTTCTTCTTTCTGATATACCTCGTTGCGCGCGTCGGCGGCGGCCAGACAGCCGATGTAGGAACCCAGGTGCGACATGCGGCGCGACAGGTCCTCGTTGCGCAGCAGGATGTCCTCCCAGCCGTTGGCCGACGGCGCGGTGAGAGTTGGTAGGCCGGAGGCGGTTAATTGCAGCGCGGTGATATCCAAACGAATAGCTTCTTTGAATTGAAGCATCTCGGGGCAATTAAATTCACGAAAGTAACTCGTCAGATCCCAGGTCATCGCGCCTCCGCGCAGTTTTGGGTTTCGGTTTCGAGCTAACTCGAAACCTGAAACACGTAACTCGAAACTTTCGTTCACCGGTTAAATCTCGACATTAGTGCCGACGTTTTGTTCGAGCGCCTTGCGATAGACGAGTTGCGCCGTCGCGACATCTTGAATGGCGATGCCGACGGATTTGTAAAGAGTGATTTCACTGGTGTTGGTTCTCCCGGCTTTCTTGCCGGCGAGGACTTCACCGATCTCGCCGTGGATATCGGCTTCGCTGATAGATTTTTCTTTGAGGGCGAGCAGGATATCACCGCATTCGGCCATGATCGCTTCGCGCGAGTCGACGACGACTTTGGCGCGTTTCAACGTTGCGCCGTCGATCTCGCGCAGGTCGGGGCGGTGCGAGCCGACGGCGTTGATATGCGCGCCGAGCTTGAGCCATTCGAAATTTACGATCGGTTCTTTGGCGGTGGTCACTGTCACCAGGATATCGCTATAGCGCACCGCGTCTTGCGCTGAATTCGCCACTTCAATGGGTACGCCGCCCGGCTGCTCCAGTTCTGTTTTAATACTCAGCGCGCTTTTGCCGGATGGACTGTAGAGCTTGATGCGGCTGAGCCGGCGCACGCGTGTCAGCGCTAGAATATGGGCGCGCGCTTGCACGCCGGCGCCCAAAATTCCCAGCACCGCCGTGTCGGGGTTGGCCAAGGCTTTGGTCGCCAGCGCTGAGGCGCAGGCGGTTCTGATCGCGGTGATGTAACCGCCGTCCATGGCGGCGATCATTTTGCCGGTCTCGGCGCTGAACAACATGATCGTTGCGAGTATCGCCGGCAAATTTTGTTTAGGATTGTCCTGAAAATACGTAACCACCTTCATGCCGAGGGCTTTATCCTCGTTCAAATATCCCGGCATGCTGGTGATCCGGCCTTGGATCTGCGGCAAGGGGACGACCAGGCGCACCGGCATGACCGCCTTGCCGGTGGAGTATTGAATATGCGCCTGTTCGAGGGCGGCGATCAGTTCGTCGAGGTCGATGAGCTTCTTTACTTGCGACTCGGATAAGACCAGCATGATTCAGTTTGATAGCACAAAGAGCGCGGCGATTGGTAGGGAAGGCGAGACGTCGCGCGTGACTCACTTCGAGGGCATCGAATCATTTCCCCGAAGGAAACCGTTTTATTTGATTTCTTTGTTGGCCTCTTCGAGGGCGGCTTTTTGTTTGTCCTCGCTTTGCTTCAGCGAATCCTTGGCGCTGTCCAAGGTGTTGAACGGCTGGGTGACGACTTCTTTCACCGCTTCCCGGCCTTTCTCGACGGTATCTTTCTTTCCGTCGCAGCCGCCCAGCAGACCGATCGCAAGCGCCAGCGGCGCCAACTTACCGATCTTCAGTCTCATGTTTCGATCACTCCTTTGCCGACCGCGTCCTCAAGTGCTTGCCGGCTGATATCGCCGGCGCGAATGATGTTCAGTTTATTTTTGTCAATTGCAGCGACTGTGGAGCCCGTCGATGATTGCAGCTCGCCGCCATCGAGGTAGACAGAGATGTTTTCAGCGAAATAAATTTTTGCTTCAGCGACCGTATGCGCGCCCGGCTGGCCCGACAGATTGGCGCTGGTCGCGGTCAAGGGGCGTCGGAGGAGCCGCACCAGTTCTGTGGCGATCGGCTGGCTCGATAGGCGCACGCCGATGCCGCCCTGGCGATTGACCAGCGGCTGCGGAATGTCGGGACGCGCGGGGAGTACCAGGGTGAGCGGGCCGGGCCAGAAGCGCGTTATCAACAATTCCGCGAGCGGAGTTATTTCCGCAACCAGGGAGTTGAGCATCGTCCGGTCGGCGACCAGAACGGGAAACGGATTATCCGCATCGCGGCCCTTGAGTTGAAAGACCTTTTCGACTGCGGTGAAATTCAACGCGTCGGCACCTAAGCCGTACAGAGTCTCGGTAGGGAAAACGATCACCTCGCCGCGTTTGAGGGCGGTGAGGGCGGCTGTCAAATCTGTGGCTTGGTTGGTTTGCACGTTTCGAACGGCAGCGCGAACACTGTGGAACTTTGATTCCCGCGTGCGCGGAATGACGGTCGTTGGAAAGATCAGCCCGCCGCTGTCGGCAGGGGGCTGTCAGGTCAACCGCGTTCGGCGGTCAGTGCCCGGCGCGCGATGTCTTTGCGATAGTGCATTCCTGGCCAGGAGATTTCGCCGACCGCCCAATAGACTTCTTTAACCGCTTCAGCCACCGAATTGCCGCGGGCGGTGACACCCAAGACCCGGCCGCCGGTGGTGAGCCAGCGGTTATTGTCTTTCGCAGTGCCGGCGTGAAAGACGAATCCCTTTTCCCAGGTCGCGAGTTTTTCCAGTCCGTGAATTTCTTCGCCCTTGTCGTATGCGCCGGGATAACCTTCGGCCGTGAGGACGACGCAGACCGCGGAATCCTCATGCCACTCGGCTTTTACCTGATCGAGTTTGCCGTCGATGGTCGCTTCGAGCAGTGGCAGCAAATCGCTTTTGAGCCGCATCATGATTGGCTG
>DASSGE010001054.1:0-2890 GCA_035693605.1 Binatia bacterium | reverse complement strand
CGGCAAACCAAACCCACAACGCGACTATTGCGAAATTTATTTTCACCTGCTCAGTCATTATTGCTTCTCGCTTTCCGGCCGACCGAACAAGAGTGCCCGAGGGTTTCGCTCGAGAAAATCCGCCATTAACCTGAGCGACCGCGCCGCCCCGGAAAGCTCTTTCAAAGCCTTGGTCAATTCATAAGCGGTCGGCGAGTTGGGGTCGACGAAGCCATCGGCGTTCGCGACGGTGACCTGGATCTGTTTGACCGCATCGCGAACGCCGGTCAGCGTCTCTTTCAAATCGACCGAAAGCGTGGCCACGCTGCGATCGAGAGTACCGGCGACCTTTTGCACGCCATCCGCGGCTTGGCTGATTCTCCGCACGGTTTCATCAAGGGACCGGACGGCAGCATGCAACTCCGGTTTATTGACTAACTGATTGACCCCGGCAAAGGCACCCTGCAAATCTTTGTTATTAGCCAACCCTTCGAGGTTTTTAACCGCGTCAGTGACGGAGTTGAGCAACTGTTTGAAATCGACGTCATCGAGCTTTCCAAGCAGCTGGCCGAGGATGTCCTGGACTTTTTGCAGTGTTGTCGGGATCGTGGGAATTTCCTGATAACGCGAGCCCGGCGGCTGAACGAATTTTATCGGGCTGTCGGGAAAGAGATCGAGCGCGACAAACAGCACACCCGTAACGATACTTTCGGTCTGCAGTTGACCGCGCAGGCCACGGTCAATTGCCGCTTTGAGCCCGGCTGGGTCTGTCAGACTGCCACCGACCCCTCTGCTGCCGCTAATTTTATTGGCATCGAGTTTGATAATCACCGGAATCCGATTGGCATCGACACCGTCCCCGAGTTGCAGCAGGATACTCGTAATGGTGCCGATTTCGACGCCTTTGTATTTGACCGAAGCGCCTTCTCGTAGGCCGCTCACCGAGCCCTCGAAGTAGAGGACAAACTCGTAGGTTTTGCGGAACAACTGCCCCGAGCCAATGATCGCAATCGCCGCAAACACTAGAACCACCGCGCCGACCACGAAGGCGCCGATGAGGGTTGGATTGGCCTTTTTACTCACCGGTCCGTCCTTCTCCGCGGGTGAGAAATTCTCGCACCTTGGGGTTCTGAGTATGGGCTAGCAGCTCCTTGGGGTCGCCGCCGGCAATTGCCGTCTTAGTTTCGCCATCAAGAAAAATACTGTTATTACCAATGGCAAAAATACTCGGCAACTCGTGCGTCACCGCAACCACCGTCGCGCCCAAGCTATCACGCAATGCCAAGATCAGATCGTCGAGCCGGCGTGAGCTGATGGGATCGAGTCCCGCCGAAGGTTCGTCGAAGAACAAAACTTCGGGGTCGAGGGCGATGGCGCGCGCCAATCCCATCCGTTTGCGCATGCCGCCGCTGATCTGGGACGGGTAATAATCTTCAAAGCCAGTCAGGCCAACCAGCGCGAGCTTAAAAGCTGCGATCTCGCGGATTTCGGCCGGGCCGAGATCGGTGTATTCTTCCAGTGGCAGCGCGACATTTTCGGCAAGCGTCATGGAACTCCAAAGACCGCCGCTCTGATAGAGGACGCCGAAGCGGCGGAAAAAACTGCGCCGCTCCTCGGCAGTCGAGCGGGTAAAATTCGCCTGATCGTAGAATACTTCTCCTTCGGCCGGTTCGCTGAGACCGATCATGTTGCGCAGCAATGTGCTCTTACCACAGCCACTGCCGCCCATGATGATAAACACCTCACCCCGCTTGACCGTAAAGTTGAGATCGCGCATCAAGACGACGGAGCCGTAACCGAGGGTAAGGTTGCGCACGGTAATTTTCGCATCGGCGTCTATCTCGGTTGAACTTTCGCTGTTCATTTCACACTCCGATGATGTAAAAGACCACGGACAAGGCGCCGCAAGCCGAGACGATAAACACGATGCTCGTCACCACAGCCGAAGTCGCTGCCTCGCCAACCGCCGAAGCACTGCCGCCGCACTGCATGCCGCGCAGACACCCGGAAAGGGCGATGAGGATGCCGTAAACCACGCCTTTAAAGATGCCGCCGAACAGGGCCGTCAAAGTAAGCGCATTGATCGTCTGGTGGTAATAAGTGGTCCATGACAGGTCGAGCATCCACAAGCCCACCGCAGCGCCGCCCAGAATGCCCATTAGGTCCGAGTACAGACATAACAAAGGCATCATTACGCAAAGAGCGATCACGCGCGGCAATACCAAGAACTCCAACGCTGAGAATCCCAGCGTGCTCAATGCGTCGATTTCTTGAGTTACCTTCATCGTGCCGAGCTTGGCGGCGAACGCTGCGCCGGTCCGGCCTGCCATGATGATCCCTGTCATCATGGCGCCCATATCGCGAACGACCGCGATGCCGACGAGGTCCGCCACATAAATCTGGGCGCCGAATTGGCGCAGCTGAACCGCGCCGACAAACGCCAAAATCGCACCCATGAGAAAGCTGATGAGGGTGACGATGGGCAGCGCTTGCGGGCCGCATTCTTGGATAATCAGAAACAGATCGGCGCTGCGGTAGCGAGCGCGCATCTTGACCAGCTTGACGAAAGTCAACGTTACGTCGCCGAGAAAGTGCAGCATCTCTGACAGCGAGACGAAAGCATCGGTCGAGGCGATACCGACCCATGCCAGAAGGGATGGCGCATCCGCCGACGGTTTGGCGGCTTCTTGCTCCGGCGTTATTTCGGCGAGTTCGAGGAGCCGGCGAATCCCATCCGGCAATCCATCGCGCTCGGTGACAATCCCGTGGTGGCGGCAGAGCTCGGTCACTTTCATCAAGAACATCAGGATGCTGCTATCCCACGAAGAAAGCGATTTTGTGTCAAAGCGAACGCGATGAATACGCGAAGCCTCGAGCGCTTTTGCCACCGGGTCGGCCGAGGCGGCGTTTT
>DASSGE010001053.1:0-10712 GCA_035693605.1 Binatia bacterium | reverse complement strand
AAAACAACATTAATCCGGAGGTGTGTCGTGCAAATTAGAGAAATCATGACTCAGGGCGCTGAAGTTGTTCATTCGCAAGCCATGGTTGTAGAAGCGGCTAGTAAGATGAGGGATCTCGACGTCGGTTCGCTGCCGGTCTGTGACGGCGAGAAACTCGAAGGCATGATAACCGATCGCGATATCGCGGTGCGTCTGGTCGCCGCTGCGCTCGACGCCTCGACGACTAAGGTGAGCGATATCATGACTCCCGGCGTGGCGTATTGCTTCGCTGATCAAACAGTGGAAGAAGCTTCGGCGCTAATGGAAGCGCAACAGATTCGTCGCCTGCCGATATTGAATAGAGAGAAGCAGTTGGTGGGAATACTCTCCTTGGGCGACCTCGCCGTCCGGACCGAAGGCACTGAAGATCAAGAATTGGCGGACGAGGCTCTCAAAGATATTTCGGCACCATCTTGAGCACCGGACGATCGCACGCGCTGATATTGGGGAGTCGTGCACGACGGGCGAGCTCGTCGGCGCCACTCTCAAGACGTAATCCATTGGCGTTGGCGATCAGCCCGGACGAGCGTGCCTTATCGCTTCCTCGACGGTCGGTAATATATCGGGGCAGCATTGCGTGGCTATTTGGCGAATAATCGCCGCCTGCTCTTCGTTACCGGAGATCATGTAGCCGCCAAACAGCACTCCCTCGAGCGAATGATCAATTCGAGTTGCCTTCTCGATCGCTTCGCGGGCGACCGAATCGGCGGGAACTGCATCTCGGAGCCGCTGATACTGCGGAGAAGCGATTTTAATCGTGATCTGCATGAGCGCCTCGATCAAATTGGAAGCATGAACGCTGCCGGTGTTTGTAAGTGCCTCCGCTAGTTTAGTGACCGATAGGTTTGAGGCGCTTATTTGATCGACCTCAACGCATCGCGCCGTCGGGCATCGCACCATCGCTCATTCCTGGCGACGGGGATTAATCGCGGCGGCACGCGTGCGCGCGGCTTCACGCGCGGCAGCGGAACGTCCCTTTTTGCCTTTCGTATGTGCCGCTCGGCGTGCTGCAGCCGAGCGCTCCGTTCTGGTCCGTTTTCGCGCCGCCGAGCGGGCCTGCTTAGATAACGCAGTCTTGGAGGCAACGCTGCGGTCTTCGTTTTTGAGCGTGCGCTCGGTCGCCCGGGAGCGACGGCGTGATCGCCGGGTCGTTCCTCGCTGGCCGGCCTCATAGGCGCGTTCCGCGCTGCGCCTGGTCTTTTCGGAAACGGTGCCCTTCTCGGGGGCCGGCAGATCGACCCCGGCGCGGCGCGCCTTGGACAAACCAATGGCGATCGCCTGTTTGGTCGAGCGCGCTCCGTGTTTGCCTTTTCTGATGTGATGCATCTCTTCGCGGACAAACTCACCAGCTTGGGTGCTCGACGATTTGCCTTTCTGCTTAGCCCGTTCGGCCCTCTCGATTGTTCGTTTTTCTGGCATGATCGACTCCTCGGTTAACGCTAAACGAGTGCCGCAAACTCCAATTAAATCTTGCAGGCGGTCAGAGCGTGAAAAGCCGCGATTTTCATAGTTGGCCGGGGCGTCTCGGGAGGAAGTGGCGGTTTGGGCAGCGGATGCGGCGGCGGACGCGGCGGGTCCGGTTTGGGCAATGGTGGTTCAGCCGGGTTTTTTATTGTCAAACACCTATTCTCCATGTTGCGATCGCGTGAGGGCTTACGCATGATCTTTGCCTCCGCGGGATGGTTTTTTTTTAAATAAAGCGCTCCGTGGCGAGTGCGGTTCCGGTTGGGGTGGAAGGTTTACTGATCATGCAACCGCTACCGCCGAGATGGACCTCGCACATGATGGCGCAGCAAGCGATGTGCCAGAAGGATCTTTCTATGTAGCGGCGCGTTACCAGAAACCGTCTCTGAATGACTACACAGTTGCGCCACACCGTTCTTTGATCTGGGACATTGGCACACCCAAGCTAGATGTTGAATATCGATGATGCTCTATGCAACGATCCTACGGGGCGGTACTTTTTATGCATTTCAGGCGGTCAACAAATTGTCGCGTCGGTCACTTCCTGCCAGCCGGAGTCGTGAGCGACAGCAACGTTAAACGGAGCCGAGCCAATGCAAGTTCGACCTTATTTGTATTTTAACGGACGATGCGAGGAGGCCGTCGATTTCTACCAGAAGGCGCTCGGCGCCGAGGTACTGATGCTACTGCGCTTTAAGGATAGCGCGGATGCTCCTCCGCCGGGTTTGCTGCCCGCGGCGACCGAAGACAAGATTATGCATGTCTGCTTCCGCGTCGGCGAAACGGAACTCATGGCGTCCGACGGCGACTGTGAGGGGCAGACGAGCTTCGAGGGATTCTCGTTGTCAGTCTCTCCTGCCACCGACGCCGAAGCCGAACGCCTATTCAATGCTTTGGCCGACGGTGGCCAGGTGCAGATGGCGCTGGAAAAGACCTTTTGGGCGTCATGCTTCGGCTTGGTGACCGATCGTTTCGGCGTTTGCTGGATGGTCAGCGTCGCCAACGAGGCTGAGTCTAACTGATCAGTGAACTTCGCGACGGGATCGACTTGTCATGAGCGGTCGAGGACCAAACAACCAGGACAGCACCGGCCTACGCCAGTGTCGCTACGGCGGTTTCGCAGCGTTTAAAGTACTCGGCTCGATCTTATGTTCAGAACCTTGCAAATTCTTACGATGCTTCTCGTCGCCATCGCCATGGCCTTGGCGCTCGCGCACGCTTTGGAGCTGCCGGGAAAATTGCGGCTCGATAAGCAAACTTACAAAGCCGTGCAATCGATATACTATCCCGGCTTTACCATCGGCGGCGCCGTCGGCGAGTTCGGCGGCACTCTTGCGCTCTTATGGCTGGTTTACGTCACACCTAAGGGAACCGCGGATTTTTGGCTGACACTCGTCGCACTGCTGGGACTTATCGCCATGCAAGTTATCTATTGGCTGATTACCCACCCAATTAACCAGTTTTGGGTCAAGAACGTGAAATTAAATCGCCTCGGTTTCAATTTTTTCGGATTCGGTTTCCGCCGATTAAGTAAACCTCAGGCGCCGGCTTGGACAGAGCTGCGTAACCGCTGGGAATATTCGCACGTGGCGCGCGCCGGCTGCGCGGCCGTGAGCTTTATCGCTTTGGCCATTGCCCTGTCGAACCCCTAAATTGGCGTCATGATCACTCGGAGCAGCGATCGATCGAGGAAATATGCAATTAAAGGAGAGTCCGATGAAATACCAAGGCAGTTGTCACTGCGGCAGGATCGCGTTCGAAGTCGAAGGTGAGCTTAATGGAGCCATGGCATGCAACTGCTCCATCTGTTCCCGCAAAGGATCGCTTTTATGGTTTGTGCCACGCGACCAGCTGCGCTTGATTACCAAGGAAGATGGTCTCGGTACGTATACATTTAACAAACACGTCATCCAACACCACTTCTGCAACACCTGCGGTATTCACCCGTTTGCCGAGGGCCGCGATCCAGCCGGCAAAAGCACGGCCGCCATCAATATTCGCTGTCTCGAAGGCGTCGACTTAGCGGCGGTGCCGATCGAGCATTACGACGGCAGATCGCTGTAGTCGACCGACGCGCAGGCAGTGACAGATTTTGTCTTAAGCTCTACTTGTCTTGCGACTTTGCCAAATTCTTGAAAACGATCGCAATGACGATCATCAGGTAGGATAAAAATCGAATGACGTAGAAAAACGGCTGTCCCTCGTTGGGATCGGCGCTCAGACCGAGCGCCGCCCGGTTAATCCCCTCGATCGCAAACGAAACTGCGAACCAGAGAAAAAACTTATCCCGGGTATGCTTCCAAAAACGCAGGAAGAACATTGCAGCAATGAGCGAAGCCATAGCGATGGCGCCGAGCAGCATCCGTTCCATAAGTTTCCTTTAATCTTGACTATGGCTCATTCGAAATCCCAGGTAAGTCCAAACAGCAGCACCACCATGGCCGACAGCGCCACCAGCAAGCTCCAGACAAAAAGATTAAATTCACCGGTAAAAACGATTCTGTCGATTGCTAACAATCCATTGTTGAGCGTCAACCCGGCAAAGCACAAGCCACCCCACAGCAATAGCTTGTTGCGGCTGCGCTGATAGCCGCGCAGCAGGAGAAGACTACAGATCAATGCCGTAGCGGTGCAAAGCGAGTAAACTAATCCTGCCATATCAATCGTCCTTTCTGATTCGGAAGGCGTTGGCAAACTCTTGGACTTTGGATTTCGATTTCGAATGGATCAGGTTGGTAACCGCGATCAGGTGCGTCGAATAGACTTGCGCGAGACGATCGACGCCCTCGCGCAGTTCCGCGGATCGTGGCTCATAGCGATAGCTCGCTTGAGCGCTAGTGTCTGGGATCAGAAACTGTCGGTCGGCGAGTTGTTTGAGAATTTCGGCGGTTTGCCGTTCGTCAATGTACAATCGAAGCGCTAAGGCTTGAGCGCTCCACGCCCGCTCGCGAGTGGCGCGCAAAAGCAAAAGCGCTTCGACTTCCGCCACAGATTCGATGTTGGCGAGGATGAAACGCTGAATCTCGACGAAAAGCGGTTGCCGGGGATCTTGGGTATCCGCCATCGGGTTGGTTGCACCTGCGATGTCGTGCTGCGGTGGCTAACTCGATTTAGCGGATTGCAACCGCCGAGCTTGGGATCCTGCATCCGCCTGAGTTAAGATTTTTTCCAACGCCTGGTGGTCGATGGGCTTGGTCAGATGATGATCGAACCCGGCATGGCCGGTTTTTTCCCGATCGCTGTCGCGGCCCCAACCCGACTGCGCAATCAATGTCATGCCGCGCCATTGCGGCCGCTCACGAATGTAGCGCGCAATCTCATAGCCGCTCATGCCAGGTAAGCCGATATCAATGAGCGCAACATCGGCGGCATATTCGTTTAGTACCGCGAGTGCGCCCGGCCCATCGTAGGCGAGCCGCACATCGTAGCCCCACAGTTGCAACAACAGTCCGAGGCTTTGCGCCTGCAATTTATTGTCGTCGATAATCAGCATTTGTTTTGGCCGCGGCTGTGCCGGCAGGTTTTCCCGCAAACATCCGAGGTCTTTCACGTCAGCTGCGACGGCGCCGGCCGACGCCAGCGGCAGGCGCACGGTGAACATGCTGCCTTTACCCGGGCCGGCGCTTTCGGCGGCAACCGCGCCGCCATGCAGTTCCACGAGACTCTTGACCAAAGCCAGGCCAATGCCGAGTCCGCCTCGGCTGCGCTCCAAACTGCTATCCCCTTGCCTGAACATTTCGAAGACATGGGGCAAGAGATCGGCCGAAATGCCGATGCCGGAATCCTGCACCCGAATGACCATCTCATCGCCTTCGCATTTTGCCGTAAAGCGGACCTCGCCCTTGCCATCCATGTATTTAGCGGCGTTGCTGATCAAGTTGGCCATGATTTGGCTGAGCCGAGCCGGATCGACATTGAGTTTGACTTCGTAATCCGGCAGATCGACGGTGAACTTATGTCCGGCGGCTTCCACCTCGGCGCCGCATGCGACGATCGAGGCGATCATATCGCGAAAATCGACTAATTCTTTGCGTAACAGCAGGCTGCCCCGGCTAATCCGGCTGACATCCAACAAGTCTTCCATCAAACGGGTCATCAGTCCGACCTGGGAGTCGATGATCTCTGTGCACCAGCGCAGTTTCGGATCCTCCAATGCGGCGTTTTTGAGTATCGATGCGGCGTTGCGGATCGGCGCCAGGGGGTTGCGCAATTCATGCGACAAGAGCGCGAGAAACTCATCTTTACGGCGGTCGGTTTCGCGCAGATCGGTGACGATACTCCGAAGCTTGTTTTCCAGTTGCTTGCGCCGGCTGATATTGCGCACGATGGCAATAAAGTTGCTCTGCGGAGCAGCTCTTTTAGTGCTCACCGTCAGCTCGACGGGAAATTTGCCGCCGTCTTTGCGCCGGCCGTCGAGTTCCCGCACCGCGCCGATTATTTCTGCACCGCTGGTCCTGAGGAACCATTGCTCGTCGTTCAGTTGGATCATCGAAGTGATGCCCGGCATGACGAGATCGGCGCTTTGCCCAATCAGTTCATTTACGCCGTAGCCGAAGAGTTCCGCCGTGGCCGGATTGCTGCTAAGAATTTTCCCGCTATGATCGATCGTCAAAATACCGTCCTGGGCGGTGTCCATGATCGCCCGCAACTGCGCTTCGCTGTCGCGCACGCGCTGTTCCGCGCCATGTCGATAGAGCGCGATTTCCAGTTGCGTGTGCAGCTCGCGTTCTTCAAAGGGCTTCAAAATATACCCGAACGGCGCGGTCAAAAACGCTTCCGCGAGAGTTTGCAGATCAGAATGGGCGGTCAAATAGACGATCGGCGTGTCACGCACACGCTGGATCGCTTGGGCAGCAGCGATGCCGTCCAAGGCTCCGGCCAGCCGGATATCCATCAGCACGAGATCCGGCTGATGCTCGGCCACCGCAGCGGCCGCCCCTTCCCCTTCCGCGAGGGATCCTACGACATGGTAACCCAAGCGGCTCAATCGTCGGGTGAGATCGAGCACTACGATCGCCTCATCTTCGACAATAAGAATTTTAGCCTTGCTCATTAGTTCACAACCCTCGCAATGCCGTCTGACGATAACGCCGCAAGCTGTGATTTGAAATTCAGCTCGAAAGTTGTGCCTGCGCCGGTGCGCATTTCGATCCGACCGCCGAGCTGGCGGGTGAGCAAGCGCACCAAGCTTAAGCCGTACGAGTCGACCTGCTCCCAGGTCAGCGGCGCGGCAAAGCCCCGGCCATCGTCGGCGAAACGAAGGCGAATTTCCCCGTTCGGCTCGATTTGCAGTTCAATGTGGATCTCACCGCTGTCACGGCCGCAAAAGGCGTGTTTCAAAGCGTTGGTGGCTAACTCATTGAGAATCAGTCCGAAAGAGATGGCGAGATCCACCGGCAAGGCGGCGGCGTCAAGATCGAAGCGCAGCTGCACCTTGACCTGGCCGCTGGCATAGGCGCGCAATAGATCATCCATTAACGTCCGCGTGTAGTCGGCGATCTGTACGCTCGCTAAATTCTCCGACTGGTAAAGCTTTTCGTGCACCAGCGCCATGGAGTGGACGCGATCGCGCACGTCGCGAAGATGCAGCCGGGTTTCACCGGCGCCGGCGCGGTCCGCCTGCAAGCTCAACAGGCTCGAGATGATCTGCATGTTGTTTTTGACCCGGTGATGGATCTCTTTGAGTAATGTCTCTTTCTCGCGCAAACTGGCGCGGATCTCCGCCACCCGTTCTTCGATCTCGATCTCCATCATTTCGTTGAGGCGGGCCAGCTCGCGGGTCTTGCGGAACAGATCGACAAAAACGCCGACCTTGGATTTAAGAATCAACGGGTTGATCGGCTTGCTCAAATAGTCCACTGCGCCGGCGCCATAGCCTTCGAGGATGTCTTTATCGTCCTGCAGATAAGCGGTCAGAAAAATGATCGGCAGATGCTGGTTTTTTTTGCGCTGTTTGATCATTTGCGCCAGCTCATAGCCGTTGACCTCCGGCATGCGGATATCGAGCACGATCACCGCGAAGTCGTGGTTCAGCAAGGCCAGCAGCGCGTCATTGGCCGATTGCGCGCGGAACAGCCGATACTCCGGCGATTCGAGGATCGCCTCGAGTGCGTCGAGATTGCGCGCTTCGTCGTCTACCAGAAGAATATTGATCGTTTCGTTCATTGATTTTGCCGTTCAAATCTACGCTTGAAAACCCAGCGTTCAACCCTCATCTGACAAATAGACTTTTATCGATACAACCACAGGCGCAACATCGACAGGAGCTGCTCGGTATCGACCGGTTTGGCGATGTAGTCCGAGGCGCCGGCTTCGAGACATTTTTCCCGGTCGCCCTTCATCGCCTTGGCGGTCAGCGCGAGGATCGGCGTCGAGTGGAACTCCGCGCGCTTGCGAATCTCGCGCATGGTTTCATAACCGTCCATCTCGGGCATCATGATGTCCATCAACACGACGCTGACGTCAGGGGTCTTCTGCAGCAGTTCGATCGCATGACGGCCATTGGTGGCGCTCAAAACTTCCATATCGTGGTTTTCCAAGACTGTCGAAAGCGCAAAAATATTGCGCGCGTCGTCGTCGACCACGAGCACCTTGCGGCCGTGCAAGACTTCGTTGGACGAGTGCAAGCGCTCGAGCATCTTCTGCTTGGACTGCGGCAGTTCGTCGATGATCCGGTGCAGGAACAACGCGGTTTCGTCAAACAACCGCTCCGGCGACTGGACGTCTTTCAGGACGATGCTTTTGGCCATGGTCTTGAGGTTGCGCTCCTCGTCCGTGGCGAGATCCTTGCCGGTGAAAACCACCACCGGCAAATGCTGCAGCCGGGGCTCGATTTTAACCCGCTCGAGCAGTTCGAACCCGCTCATGTCCGGCAGGCGCAAGTCGAGCACGCAGCAATCGAACTGCTCGCTTTTAAGCGCTTCCAGAGCCGCGGCGCCGGTGCCGACGGCAACGATCTCGATGTCGTCATGAGCCAGCAGCTCGACGATGCTCTGGGTTTCGGCTTCGTTGTCTTCCACGACCAACAGGCGCTTGGTATGCGGCGTAATGAAGCTGTGAATGCGCTCGAGACAGGCTTCGATCCCCTCGGTGGTCACCGGCTTGACCATGTAAGAGAACGCGCCGTGCGCCAGGCCATGCTGCTGCTCTTCTTCGAGCGAGATAATCTGCACCGGGATGTGGCGGGTGGCGGGATCGCGCTTCAAATTATTGAGCACGGTCCAACCGAGCATATCCGGCAGAAATATATCCAACGTGATCGCCGCCGGTTTGTATTCTCGCGCCAGATCGAGACCCATATTGCCGCGCGTCGCAACCAGCCCCTTGAAGCCTTTGTCGCGCGCCAGTCCCAACAGCACACGCGCATAATGCGGATCGTCTTCGATGATCAGCAGCACTTGATCCCCCGGCGCAATGCTGGCGCGATCGTCGGGAATGATTTCCGGATTGGCCGACATCACCGACAGGACCGGCGCGCTCGCCGGCTCGGCAGGGGCGTTGCGTGCCCAGAGGCTGGAAGTGATCGGCTCGCTGTAAGTGAGCGGCAGATAGAGCGTAAACGTGCTGCCCTGGCCCGGTAGGCTGTTCAAGCGGATTTCGCCGCCGAGCAGAGTCGCCAGCTCGCGGCTGATCGCCAGACCTAAACCGGTGCCGCCGTATTTGCGGCTGGTGCTGGCATCGGCTTGTTGGAAGGCCTCGAAAATGAGCCGTTGTTTTTCCGGCGCGATGCCGATGCCGGTGTCGGTGACCTCGAAGGACACTACTCCATGAGCATGCTTGAGCACCGGATGCTCGGTGCTCCAGCCGCCTTTCGCCGGCGCGATCACCAGGCGCACGCCGCCTTGAGCGGTAAATTTGAAGGCGTTCGACAGGAGATTTTTAAGCACCTGCTGCAAACGCTTGGAATCGGTCACGAAGGTGCGTCCCAGGCCCGGCCGGATCTGCACGTCGAAGCTCAGCTTGCGGTTTTCCGCCTCATGGCGGAACGGCCGCGCCACGACGTCGAGCAAATTGGCAAAAGATATCTCCTCGGCCTCGACCGTGACCGTGCCTGACTCGATCTTGGAAAGATCGAGTATGTCGCTAATCAAATTCAACAGGTCGGTGCCGGCGCCGTGAATCGTGCGCGCAAACTCGACCTGCTTAGCGGTCAGATTACGTTCTGGATTCTCGCTCAATTGCTGGCCGAGAATCAGGATGCTATTGAGCGGCGTGCGCAGCTCATGCGACATGTTGGCGAGAAACTCTGACTTGTATTTCGACGTCAGCGCCAGTTCGGCGGCCTTTTCTTCGAGCGCCCGGCGCGCCTGCTCGATCTCCTGATTTTTGCGCTCGACTTCGGCATTCTGCTCGGCGAGCTCGTGGGCTTTCTGGCCAAGCTGCTCGTTGGTCTGTTGCAGTTCGCGCTGCTGGGTTTGCAGCTCGGCGGCCAATTGCTGCGATTGCTTGAGCAGCGCTTCGGTCTGCATGGTCGCTTCGATGCTGTTGAGAACGATGCCGATGCTGACGGTCAGCTGCTCCAAAAACGCCAGATGGGCCGGGGCAAATTGGTGCAGCGAGGCCAACATCAGCACCGCCTTGACCTGATCTTCAAAGAGCACCGGAAAAACCACCACGGCGCGCGGCAAAGCGGTAAAAGCCACCGACCCCACTGGCACGGCGTCGGCAGGGACATCGTTGATCAGAATACGGCGCTTGTCTTCGGCGCATTGGCCGATGAAGCCGTCGCCGGGCTCGATTTGCGCCGCATAGCCGCCGTCGTGCGCATTGGCGTAGCTGGCAAGCAGCTGCAAATGCGGCTTATCGTCGGCCGCCATCTGATAAATCAATCCCTGGTGCGCGCCGATCAGCGGTGCGAGTTCGGAAAGAATCAACTTGCCGACGCTGACCAGGTCGCGCTGGCCTTGGAGCATGCCGGTAAAGCGCGCCAGATTGGTCTTGAGCCAGTCCTGTTCGGTATTGCTCTCGGTGGTCAGACGCAGGTTGTCGATCATCGTGTTGATGTTGTCTTTGAGCTCGGCCACCTCGCCACGCGCTTCGACTTGAATCGAGCGCGTCAGATCGCCCTGGGTGACGGCGGTGGCGACCTCGGCGATGGCGCGCACCTGGTTGGTCAGGTTATCGGCCAACAGATTGACGTTACCGGTCAAGTCTTTCCAGGTGCCGGCCGCGCCAGGCACGTTGGCTTGGCCGCCCAAGCGTCCTTCGAC
>DASSGE010001052.1:0-6524 GCA_035693605.1 Binatia bacterium | reverse complement strand
TTGACACCCCGGCCTTTGACCAGGGCCAGCGGCGTACGCGCGTAGGTCTTGGCAATGAACTTATCAGTCAGCGCCGCCACGTCTTTGTTCTTCATTTACTTTCTCACCACCTCGGTGCCGATGCCTTGCTTGGTGAAAATTTCCAAGAGCACCGCGTGCTTCACCCGGCCATCGATGATGTGAGTTTTTTCGACGCCGCCTTTGAGCGCATTGACGCAACACTCGACTTTGGGAATCATCCCAGAGCCGACCACGCCGTCCTGGATCATCTTGCGCGCCTGCTTCTCGGTGAGCGTGCTCATCAGCGAACCCTTCTTGTCTTTTACCCCTTCGACGTCGGTCATGAGCAAGAATTTTTCCGCGTGCAGCGCTTCGGCGATTTCGCCGGCAACCAAATCGGCGTTGATATTGTAGGTCTCGCCCTTCTTGCCAACACCGACCGGGGCGATCACGGGGATAAACTTGTTTTGATCGAGGGACTCAATCACCAGCGGATTGATGCCGATGATTTCGCCGACCATGCCGATGTCGATGATCTCGGGCGATTCGCCATTGGCCGAAGCTACGGTAACGTTCATCTTCTTAGCGAGGATCAGCCCGCCATCCTTGCCGCTCAACCCGACCGCCATTCCGCCATGTTGGTTGATCAAGTTGACGATCTCTTTGTTGACTTTACCGACCAGGACCATCTCGACGATGTCGAGCGTCTCCTGATCGGTGACCCGCATGCCGCGCACATAATTGCTTTTAACGCCCATTTTCACGAGCACGGCGTCGATCTGCGGCCCGCCGCCGTGAACCACCACAGGATTGATGCCGACGTATTTGAGTAGGACGATATCTTGAGCGAAGCTCGCTTTGAGCTCCTCATTTTCCATCGCGTGGCCACCGTATTTAATCACGAAGGTTTTGCCATAAAAGCGCTGGAAATACGGCAGCGCCTCCATCAACACCTCAGCCTTGCCGATAAAGTCGTCCATCTCGAGTCCTTGATTTAGAGGATATAGCGCGACAGATCTTCGCTCTTCAGAATCGGCGCCAGCCGCTCGCGCACGTAATTCGCGTCGATGGCGACCTCCTGACCATGCATTTCCGGCGCGGCAAAAGAGACTTCGTCGAGGAGCCTTTCGAGAATCGTATGCAGCCGGCGCGCGCCGATATTTTCCATCCGTTCGTTGACGTCGGCGGCGATGGCGGCGATCTCTTGTACGGCATCTTCGGCAAACTTGAGATGCACGCCTTCGGTTTCGAGCAGCGCTTCATACTGCTTGATCAGCGCATTTTTCGGTTCGGTGAGAATGCGGACGAAATCTTCTTTGCCCAGAGAACTCAGCTCCACGCGGATCGGGAAGCGCCCCTGAAACTCAGGAATCAGGTCGGACGGCTTGGCCGTGTGAAACGCTCCGGATGCGACGAACAGAATATGATCGGTGCGCACCATGCCATACTTGGTATTGACGGTGCAGCCTTCGACGATCGGCAAGAGATCGCGCTGCACTCCTTGGCGCGAGACATCCGGTCCATGCACCGACTCGCGACCGGCGATCTTATCAATCTCGTCGAGAAAAACGATGCCGGACTGCTCGACGCGTCGCGTCGCTTCACCGGTAACTTTGTCCATGTCGACCAGCTTCGCCGCCTCCTCCTGCGTTAGAATCTCCAGCGCTTCGGGAATCTTGACGGTCTTCTTTTTGGTCTTTTTCGGCATCATGTTGGAAAACATGTCTTTGAGATTGAACTCCATGCCTTCCATGCCCTGAGGCGTCAGCACCTCGATCATCGGCATTACCGACTGCGAGATCTCGATCTCGACGAAGCGGTCGTCCATCTTGCCTTCCCGGAGCATTTTCTTGAGCTTGTCACGGGTCCCTTGCAGACGTGCCGCGTCGATGGCTTCACCGTCAACCGCAGTTCCCGCGGGCAGTAGCAAGTCGAGGACTCGCTCCTCAGCCACCTCCCGCGCCCGAATTTCGACCTTCTGCTTCTCCTCCTCTTTGACCATGTTAATGGCCAGATCGGTCAAGTCACGGATGATCGATTCGACATCGCGTCCGACGTAACCGACCTCCGTGAACTTGGAAGCTTCGACTTTAATGAACGGCGCCTGGGCGAGTTTCGCCAAGCGGCGGGAAATTTCGGTTTTCCCCACGCCCGTCGGGCCGATCATGATGATGTTCTTCGGCGCAATTTCGTCGCGCAAATCCTCCGGCACCAACTGGCGCCGCCAGCGGTTGCGCAGTGCAATGGCCACCGCCCTTTTGGCGTCTTTTTGTCCGACAATATAGCGGTCGAGCTCGGAGACGATCTCGCGCGGCGTCATCACCGGCGCCGGTGAAGTTCCAGCATCATCGGGCGATTTTGCAACGTCGTTCATGGGAATAAACACTCCTAACAATTCCGCCAGGAAATGCAATGATTTACCTGCGATAAGCCAGGTGAATGACGGCCCAATGGCCTGCGTCCACGCTCTGGAATTGGGATTTTGTAATCTGGAACTGCCGCGCAACCCGCGGCCTATGGGAGCTCTTCGAACGTTAGCTGCTCATTGGTGTAAACGCAGATACCGGCGGCCACCCGCATAGCTTCGTCTGCGATCACGCGCGCGTCGAGCTGGGTGTGTTTGACCAACACGCGTGCCGCCGCCAGCGCATAGTTGCCACCCGAGCCGATGGCGATCACGCCGTCGTCCGGCTCGATGACGTCGCCGGCACCGGAGATCACTAGCAGATCGTTCACGTCGGCGATGATCAGCAAGGCCTCCAAGCGCCGCAAAATCCGATCGGTGCGCCAATCTTTGGCCAGCTCCACCGCCGCGCGTTTTAAATTTCCATTGAACTGTTCGAGCTTGGCCTCGAACTTCTCGAACAGCGTAAAAGCATCGGCCGTGGCGCCGGCAAAACCAGCTATCACCTTGTCGTGATACAGCTTGCGCACCTTGCGCGCGCTATGCTTCATCACAGTTTGCCCTAAACTCACCTGCCCATCGCCGACGACGACCACTTTACCGCCATGGCGTATCGCTAAGATTGTCGTACCTTCAAACATTTCGAACTTCCTGTACGCTAGGCATCCTACTCAAGCCTCGCGCCTCAAGCCTTTTCACGCTCGCGGGTGCGCCTTGTCGTACACCGCGGTCAGCTGATCCAGATTCAAATGGGTATAACGCTGCGTCGTCGACAGGCTGACATGGCCGAGGAGTTCTTGTATCACTCTCAGGTCGGCGCCGCCGTTGAGTAAATGAGTTGCGAAGCTATGGCGCAGGCCATGGGGTCCCATTTTAATCTCGATACCGGCGAGTTTCAGATATTTCTCGACTATGCGCGCGATGCTGCGAGTCGTTATGCGCCGCCCCCGATGGTTGAGAAAAACCGGCGTCTCGCCACGGCAGGCGACCTGCCATTGGAGCCGCGCCGACTCGGCGTAAGATGCTAAAGCTTTCAACGCCACCGCGCCGATCGGCACGATGCGCTCTTTGGAACCTTTGCCGACCACTCGAACGATGCCCAACTGCACGTCGATATCCGCCCAATCAAGACCGACCAACTCACTGGCGCGAATCCCCGTCGAATAAAATACTTCCAACACCGCCCGATCGCGCAGATCAAGTCCGGTCTCAAGCTTACCCGCATCGAGCAAATGAAATGCGTCGTCGACGGTGAGAAACTTGGGCAGCGGCTTTTCCTGCTTTGGCGAGTTGATCAACAGCAGCGGATCTTTTTCGAGTCGCTTGGTCGTCACGAGGTAGCGAAAGAACCCCTTCAATGCCGCAAGCTTGCGGCCGATGGAAGACTTCTTGCGATCCGCCGCCAAGGACGCCAGATAAGCCCGCACCACATGAATATCGACTTTGCCAGCGTCCACTGCACCAGCACTATCCACGGCCAGTTCCCGCTGCCGCAGGAAATCATTAAACTGGGTCAAGTCGCTCAGGTAATTGCGCAGCGTGTGCGGCGACATGTTGCGCTCATTGCGCAAGTGACCGGCATACTGTCGGATTAACGATTCCACTATCGAGCCTCGTCCTAGCATATCAATACCATGCCTGCTCAATGAACGAAATCAGCGGCGATATGCCGGCGGCGGTTGACGATGCGTATCCACCCGACTGTGAGATTTGGCGGTGGCGTTTTTGCTAACGGTTACCGCCGCGAAATAAAAGGCACTAGGCAAACCGATATTTTTACTTTACAACCAAACCCACCGTGGCGGAGATGTACGACGCCGTCGCTCACACGTATTGAGTAAATTTGTCAGAAAGTAAGTCAATGCCAATGTTCTCTCATGGGTTAAAACTATCGCTCTTGGGGCTTTTCGTAGGCATTGCCGGTCTCTTCATTAGTTTTTTTCAATTCGCCCACGAACTGGAGGAAGACACCGGGTTGGGACTGCTATTCAAGCTACGCGGCCCGCGGCGAGCGCCGGGAGACGCGGTAGTCGTAAGCATCGACAAACAGTCGGCCATTCAACTAGGGATTCCGGAGAATCCCGAAAAGTGGCCGCGCTCGCTGCACGCGCGCTTAGTCGATATTCTATTTGCACAGGGCGCCGCCGTGGTGACTTTCGACGTGCATTTCCTGGAGTCCCGCGTCGCTGCGGACGACACATTGTTGGCGCGGGCAATTGATCAGGCTGGCAATGTCGTGCTGAGCGAACCGATGGCGGCACGAGAGATCGAGGCCTCGCCCGGTGGCGGTTCTTACGGGCTGGAACACAGCATTATTAAGATCGTCAAGCCGCTGCCGCTCCTGGCCGAAGCATCTGCGGCCACGGCGCCTTTTGTCCTGCCCAGAATACCGTTCAAGGTCAACCAGTATTGGACTTTCCAGTCCGAGGGAGCGCTCTCGCCACCGCCAACTTTTCCGGTCGTCGCTTACCAACTTTTCAACCGGCAAGTCTTTGTCGAGTTTGTTCGCCTTCTAGAAACGCTCCGACCGAACCTCGCCGGCAAACTGCCGCGAAACCTTGACGACGCGATCAAGACCAAAAGCGTGTCAAAGCTGATCCGAACGATTAGAGATATCTTTGAGACCGATCCAGCACTCGGCGGTGAAATGCTCGACGCATTGCAACGACCGAGCAGTCCGTCAATCGACGGTGCAGCGAAATTCCGGCTCATGACCTTGGTTAATCTGTACGCTGGACCCAATCGTCGGTACCTGAACTACTATGGCCCGCCGCATACGGTGACCACCATTCCCTACTATCGCGCTTTGCAGCTCGGCGAAAAAAAGGACGGCGGTCCGCTTATGGACTTCCGCGGCAAAGCGGTTTTTATCGGGCTATCGGAACGCATCTTGGCTGAGCGAAAGGACAGCTTTTACACCGTGTTTTCCCAAGCCAACGGTGTATTCATCGGCGGTGTAGAGATCGCTGCGACGGCGTTTTTAAACATGCTAGAGGATACCGTAGTCAAGCCGCTGAGTCCGCTTTCCTACATGTTGATGATCTTGTTCTGGGGCATTGTTGTCGGAATCATTTGCCGCACCACAACCGTTCTGATTGCCGCCTTGAGCGTGGTTGGGGCTAGCGTTCTGTATCTGTTCGCCGCGGCATATTTATTTAAACTGGACGGCACCTGGTATCCAATCGTCATCCCACTCTTCGCCCAAAGTCCTTTGGCATTTGCCGGGGCGGTATTGTGGAGCTATGCCGAGACCAATAAGGAGCGCCAACAGATCAGAAAAGCACTCGCTTACTATGTACCCGACGAAGTGGTCGATCAGCTCGCCAAAAACATGGTCGATATCAAGAACAGCGGTTCGATGGTCTATGGCGCGTGCCTTTTCGCCGATGTCGCGGGCTACACCACGTTGTCAGAGAAATTGTCGCCGCGGGAGTTGAGCGATCTGATGCACAAGTATTTCGAAGCGACTTTCGAACCCGTCAAAAACCATGGCGGGATCGTTGTCAACCTGAAGGGCGATTCGTTTCTGGCGATCTGGAAGGCGGCGCGGATGGATGACGGTCTGAGGCGCCAAGCTTGTCTGGCGGCTCTGGACGTCGCCAAAGCCGTGCACCACTTCAACCAGTCCTTGGATAACCTAAATTTGCCCACCCGTGTCGGCGTGCACTCGGGGCAAATTTTCCTCGGCAATATCGGCGCCGGCGATCATTACGAGTATGGGCCCACCGGAGATACCGTCAACACGGCTTCGCGCATGGACGGTTTGAATAAGTATCTCGGAACCGAGGTGCTGGGATCCGAAGAGATCGTCACTGGAATCGACGGATTGCTCAAACGCGAAGTCGGCAAGTTCATGCTCAAAGGGAAAGCCGAACCGATGGTCGTGCATGAGCTACTCGGCGGCCTTGAAGCCGCGAACGATAAGCAGAAAAAAACGTGTGAAATATTTGCCGCCGCCCTCGCCGCCTTCAGACGGCGATCATGGGCTGAAGCGGAAGAAAAGTTCAAACAATTGTTTCAACTATCTGCAACCGATGGACCGGCCCGCTTTTATCTAAATCTTTGTGCCCAATACAAAATGAATCCGCCTGATGATGGTTGGGACGGTGTCATCGTCCTC
>DASSGE010001051.1:0-3200 GCA_035693605.1 Binatia bacterium | reverse complement strand
CTACGCCAGTGTTTTATCTCCGTCGACGTCGAAGAGGATTTGGTCGGCGACGTGGTTAAACGCATCGGCGATGACAACGTAGTGATCTCGACGGATTATCCCCACGCCGACTCGCACTGGCCCGACGCGGTCAATCACTTCATGGCGATGGAAATGCCAAGCAGATCGCGCAAGAAAATTCTTTGGGACAATTGCGCGCGGCTGTATGGTGTCGATTAGAAGAGAAGAGATATAACTACAAAGAGCACATGGATTACCTGTGTGATGTTTGTCGGTAAGTGAATCTAGAAGGAGCAACGCCATCATGGCAAATCATATTCCTTGCGGCATTGAGCTGCCGCAGGTGTTTTTCGATGGCCCGACGGACATGCCGCATATCCGCAAGTTCGCGACGCGCGCCGAAACGTTGGGCTTTGACAGTCTTTGGTTGCAGGAACGGGTGATCGGTGATTTCACCATGCTCGAACCGGTGACGCTGCTCAGTTACGTTGCGGCGATCACGACGCAATTAAAATTGGGCACTTCGGTGATTCTCTTGCCGCTGCGCAACCCGGTGCAGTTGGCCAAGGCCTATTCGACACTCGACGTCATGAGCGGTGGCCGGGCGATCATGGGTGTGGGGCTCGGCGGCGGCCATCTCGGTTCGCACGAAGATGTTTTCGGCTATGCCCGCGAAGGGCGGGTGACACGCTTCACGGAAGCGGTGCAGATCATGAAGCTATTGTGGACCGCGCCCAAGGCGTCTTTCCATGGTCGCTATTGGAACTTCGACGATATTTCCATGGAGCCCAAGCCGATTCAAAAGCCGCATCTGCCGATCATCTTCGGTGGTCATCATGAGAATGCGCTGCGACGCGCGGTAAAATATGCCAACGGCTGGATGGGCGCGGGCTCGTCGTCTGCCGCTTCATTCATTCGCGAGTCGGCGCGGATTCGTGACATGCTTGCTGACGCCAAACGCGATCCGGCGACGTTTCATTTTGCCAAACGTGTCTATATGGCGGTGGACGTCGATGAGGCGCGCGCTGAGCGGCGCATTCGTGAATGGTTTGGGCGGCGCTACAAGAATGCCGATTTGGGTCCCAAAGTTTCCATATGGGGCAGCGCTGCCAAATGCACGGAGAAAATCCAGGAGATCGTCAAAGCCGGCGCGCAACAGATCGTCTTCAACCCGATGTTCGACGAGGTCGAGCACTTAGAGATCTGCGCCAAGGAGATTATGCCGCAGCTTTCGTGAGCGGCTTACTGGATGACCACAAGCTCGTTGGGAGTGATTTGTAATTGGCGAATCTTGACGGGCAGGTCGAACGGCTTTTGGATATCGAACCCCTCCGGTCTGCGGCGCGTTTTCGTGTGCGTCGAAAGCAGCTCCAGCGCCAAGGCCGGCGGCAACGGAATGCCGTTCACTTCGGTGGATTGTAATTTGAATTGACCTTTGCCATCGCTGCTGATCAGCTCGCCGCGCACCAAGGCCGGCAACTTGCCGCTGAAAAAATTCAGCGGACCCGCGCTCTGGGGGCGCTTGCGCCGGCGCTTGAACTCATCGATATCAACGATGACGCGCAGAGAAAATCGGTCGTTGCCAAGCAGCCGTACCTGCGGCTCGCTGAGACCGTTTGGGATCCAATCGGCGATCTGACCATTCAAAATTGAATTGAGCTCGCTTTCACTAAAGCGCGTGGTGGTAGCCGGCACCGGATCCAGTTCTCCGTTGGCGATCACCCGATCGACTCTTTCTTTGAGTTGGTCGCGTTGGTCGATGGCGGACGGTCTGGTTTCGAGAGCGGAACAGCCGAGGTTTATGACGAGCGCCCCGCCAACCAGGACTGCGCCGACAATTTTGCCGACAATATAAACGTTTGGGCGATGGATCATCGAATCATGCGCTCCGGTAATTGCTGGATTATAACGATAACGCGTCGAACTTGCCTTTGCACCGAGCGGGTCAAGGTTTCGCAGTTTTTTGCACTAGATTGAGCATAGCGGTGCGCAAAATTCATTCGAACTCATCCGCAGGACAAATCAAAGTAGTAGGATTCCGACTACTTACAGAGGCTGAATGGATGGCTTGGGTTTTGCTCCCGTAAATCCCGGGTTTTCTTTACATTCACAGCATCCCAGTCAGGAGGTCTCATGATTTTCGATTTAATCACCTATGGTTTGTTGGCCAGCATCTTTGTCGTCAATACGCTGCGCATGTTTATCGACAAGCCGAGGAACACTTTACAGACAGCTCCGTTGTCCTGGGAGCGCTTGCTGCGGCGGCGCCAGAAGTTGGATGCCAAAGCCAGCGACATCGAATAAATGAGCGGCCGTAAGCCGACCCAGGTGGTGTCTCGTGGCGCCCGCCGGGGTTAAATCTTCTTTTGAAACTGTTTGAAGAAGCCTTCTTTCTCAAGTTCCTTTAGAAATCGGGTATCGACAAAATCTTCCGGCTTTCTCGTCTTCACCGCCGGCATACGCGCTGCGACCTCGTCCATCGCATTGCGAATGCCTTCGAGGTTGGGCATCCCGCTATAATCGGTCACTTCCAAAAAACTGCGGTGAGTAGCTTCCAGAATCTCCGGGTCATCGGTCTTGAGATATTTGGTGATGGTCTTCTTGGTTTCTTCTTTATGGCTGGCGGCGTAGTGAATTCCTTCGATGAACCCCTTCAAGAAATTTTTCACAACCAACGGCTGCTCGCGGTTGTAGCGCTCGGATGTCTCGATCACTAGCTGGGGATAGGGAATGCCCAGCTCGGCGATGTTCACTAGAATCGATAGCCCCAGCTTTTTTGCCGTCAAGTCTAATGGCGGTGACACCAGGGTCGCGTCAAGGGAGCCGGCCAGCACCGCTTGGAGACGACTCGGCTGGGTGCCGCCTTGTAAAATCACCAAATCCTTCACCGGATCTAGGCCGAAACGTTTGACCAACAGGCGTATGGCGGTGTCGGTACCGGAACCGAAACGGCTGATGCCGACTCTTTTACCTTTGAGTTGATTCCAGGTCGTAATCCCTTTGGCGGTAACCAAGCTATAGGGAAGGGTGTTGACCATAACCGCGACCATGACGGAGTCTGCCCCCTGGGTCCGGGCAGCGATGACCGTCGGGCCGGAATTGATCGCGAAGCTGACCTCGCCCGAGCGGGCGACCATGGCCAAGGTCGAACCCGATTCGAACAGCACGACCCTTGCGTCGACGCCATGCTTGCGCCAAAG
>DASSGE010001050.1:0-5624 GCA_035693605.1 Binatia bacterium | reverse complement strand
GATCGGTCTCTTGTACACCCGCGTGATCGATCGGTTTATCGACGCGCCGACGGAATTCTTGCTGAGACTCTATTTGGGCGTTTTTTAGTCCCGCGCATATGGGAATCTAAAGTGGGAAACAAACATTGCGAATCTGCATTCCCGTTCTCGCGGGAATGGCGCGAAGGCAAAGTCGAATTCGGACCAGATAAATTCGGCTGATGTGCAATTGAGGAGACATGGACACCATCGTTAGCGGCATGCGGCCCACTGGACGGCTTCACTTGGGACATTTTTTCGGAGCGCTGACCAATTGGCTTAAGCTCCAGGAGCAGTATCATTGCTACTTTTTTGTCGCCGACTGGCATGCCCTGACGACAGATTATGCGACGCCGCAAGGTATTAACCAGAATACCATCGAGATGGTCATGGATTGGTTGAGCGTAGGACTTGACCCGGCCAAGGCGGTGGTGTTTCGGCAATCGCGGATTAAAGAGCATGCGGAGCTGCATTTGCTGTATTCGATGATCGTGCCGGTGCCCTGGCTGGAGCGCAACCCGACCTACAAGGATCAGATCAAGGAACTGGTCGGTAAGGATCTGTCGACCTACGGTTTTCTCGGTTACCCGGTGCTGCAGGCTGCAGATATTACGATTTACAAGGCCAACAAAGTTCCAGTGGGCGTCGATCAGGCGCCGCATGTCGAGTTAACCCGCGAAATCGTCCGCCGTTTCAACCAGGTTTACGCGCAAATCTTTCCCGAGCCCGAAGTCCTGCTGACCGAAACTCAGAAGTTGCCTGGGCTCGACGGTCGCAAGATGAGCAAGAGCTACGGCAACGCGGTCCTGCTCTCGGATACGGCGAAAGAAATCGATCAGAAATTGAGCAAGATGATTACCGATCCCGCGCGAGTGCGGCGCACCGATCCCGGTGAGCCGGAGAAATGCCCGGCGTTTCAGTTCCATAAAATATATTGCACGCCGGACGAAATTGCCGAGGTGTCGCAAGGCTGCCGCACGGCCGGAATCGGCTGCCTCGACTGTAAAAGGGTCATGATCAAACATGTCGTGGCGCAACTGGGGCCGATCAGCGAGAAACGTGCGGTGTTGGCGCAACGGCCACAGGACGTCGAAGATATCTTAGCCGCCGGCAACCGGGCGGCGCAGCAGAAAGCAGGCGAGACCATGACCGAAGTCAGGGAGACTCTGGGACTGTGAGTACTCACGTCGAAACGGAAATCTTCGAAGGTCCGCTGGACCTGCTGCTTCATCTGATCAAGAAGAATGAAGTCAGCATCACCGATATTCCGATCGCGACGATCACCGAGCAATATCTCGCGACCCTCGATCTCTTGCAATCTTTGAGTCTGGACGTCGCCGGCGAATTTTTGGTGATGGCCTCGACGCTGATTCACATCAAGTCGCGCATGCTCTTACCGGCCGGCGACGATGGCGGTGACGATGAGGATGAAGGTCTCGATCCGCGCGATGAGTTGGTGCGCCGACTGCTCGAATACCAACGTTACAAGGAGGCGGCGCAGGATCTCGACCAGCGCGAGGTGCTGAGCCGCGATGTGTTCACCCGCTCGGCGGCGCCCGTGGAAGAAGCGGGGCCTCGCGGTTTTCGCGAAGTGTCGGTGTTCGAGCTGCTGGCGGCGTTGAAGCGCATTATTGACCGACTGCCCAAAGATACTTTTCACGAAGTGACGCTCGAAAAGATCACGGTGCGCGAGAAGATGACCCATCTGCTCGACGTGTTGCGGGCGCAGGGATCCGTCTTGTTCGAGAATCTTTTCGCCACGGCAAATTCACGCATGGAGATCATCGTGACTTTTCTCGCCATGTTAGAGTTAGTCAAAGTTCGCGCCATTCGCATCGTTCAGGAAGTTTTGGCCGGGCCGATCACCATCGAAGCGGCGGCAGTGATGGATAGTGTCAGCGAGCAGGCGGCGCTGGAGCAGGTGGAGGAAGAACCCTATGGATCGTGAAGAAGTCAAATCGATCTTGGAGAGTTTGCTGTTCGTCGCCGACGGGCCGCTGACGGTGCAGCGTTTCGCCGAAGTCTTGGACGGTGTCGGCAAGGAGACAATTCAGACATTGCTCCAAGAGCTGCAGAGCGATCTCGAGGCGCCGAGCCGCGGGCTGCAATTGGTCGAAGTGGCCGGCGGTTATCAACTGCGCACTGCCAAGGTCAACGCCGATTGGGTCAAAAAGTTTCTCGGCGGACGCCCGGCGCGCATGGGCCGGGCCACGCTCGAGACCCTGGCGATCATTGCCTACCGCCAACCGATTACCAAAGCCGAAATTGAATCGATTCGCGGCGTCGATGTCGATGGTGTAATTACGACCCTCCTGGAGCGCAACTTGATTCGCGCCGTGGCGCGGAAGGATGTGCCGGGACGGCCATTTCTCTATGGCACTACTGCGGAGTTCCTCCAGTTGTTCAATCTCAAGGATCTTACCGAATTGCCGACGCTCAAGGAGACCGACGAGATCTCGCTGCCGGAGATCGCGCGCGACGTGATCCCGCTCGATCAACCTGAGGAAGCCGAAGCGCTATAATTCATGGAACGGCTGCAAAAAATCATCGCCCGGGCCGGTCTGGCGTCGCGCCGCGAAGCGGAGCGCTGGATCGTCGAAGGGCGCATTACGGTCAACGGCACCGTAGTTAACAAGCTGGGCTCCCAAGCCGATCCGTTCAAAGACAGTATTAAGATCGACGGCAAGCGCATCAAAGCCGCCGCCGCGCCGCTCTACTATGCGCTGCACAAACCGCCGGGTGTAATCACGACCTTGAATGATCCGCAGCATCGCCCGGACATTACGCCGTATATCGCCCGCCTGGGGGAAAAACGCCGGGTCTTTCCGGTGGGCCGATTGGACTATAACACGACCGGTTTGTTGCTCCTGACCAACGACGGCGAACTGGCGATGCGGCTTGCCCATCCACGTTATGGCGTTCCCAAAGTTTATCGCGTGAAATTGAGCGCTTGCCCGACTGAGGACGATTTCGAAATATTACGCAAAGGCATCCGCTTGGAAGACGGCATGACTGCGCCGGCGCGCGTGCGGGTGATTGAGAAGCTGCGTAAAAACGCGTGGGTCGAAATCGAAGTTCACGAAGGCAAGAAGCGCGAAGTGCGGCGCATGTTCGAAGCGCTTAACTATTTCGTCGAAAAACTCATTCGTATCAAAGTAGGTCCGATTAGTCTGGGCGCGCTGCCGGTGGGTGAGCTACGTCCTTTGTACCAAAGCGAAGTGATGGCGCTCAAAGTCGCGGTAGGATTAGCGCGGCCGGCGCGTTCAGATAGCGAGCGCCGGCCAGTCATCGCGCCAAAAAAAAGCGGCGGCTTTAGCAGCCGCCGCTCCATTTACACGAATAAACCCACTGCTAGTGCCGCAAGGAGCAGAACTCCTCGTAGTCGATAAGCTCTTTGATGGTCGGATTGTCGCCGCACATCGGGCACTTGGGATCGCGGCGGAGTTTAAGCGTGTTGATCTCCATGGTGAGGGTGTTGAAATGCAGCAGCCTGCCGACCAAACTATCACCTTTGCCGAGAATTAACTTCACCGCCTCTAACGCTTCGATTACGCCGATCAAACCCGGCAGCACGCCCAGGACACCTGCTTCAGCGCAGCTCGGCGCCATATCGGCTGGAGGCGGCTCTGGGTACAAGCAGCGATAGCAGGGACCCTTGCCCGGATAGAAAACCGTTGCCTGCCCCTCGAATTGAAAAATGCTGCCATGAACATTGGGCTTGCCGGTGAGCACGCAGGCGTCGTTTACCAGGTATCGCGTAGGAAAGTTGTCGCAGCCATCGATGACAAAGTCGTAGTCCTTTAAGATCTCCATGATGTTGTCGGAGGTGAGCTTGGCCTGATAAGGGATGACCTTCACGTCCGGATTCAAACCCTCGAGAGTCTTTTTCGCCGATTCGACTTTAGGCATGCCGACCCGATCGTTGGCGTGGAGAATTTGCCGCTGTAAATTGGAAACGTCGACGACATCGTTATCGATGATGCCAATAGTCCCGACGCCGGCAGCGGCGAGATAGTAAGCTGAGGGTGAACCCAAGCCGCCGGCGCCGACCATCAAAACCTTTGCCTGCAAAAGCTTGGCTTGTCCGTCTTCACCGACTTCCGGCAGAAGAAAATGGCGACTATAGCGAATCAGCTGATCGGGGGTGTACTGGAAGTCCTGCACCCATTTGAAACCACCGTTCTTCCAGGCGCCGTAGCCGCCGGCCATGGACGTGACGTTTTGATAACCCATCTCACGCATGACCTTGGCCGCCAAAAGCGAGCGGACGCCGCCGGCACAGTAGGTTACGATTGGGGTATTTTTATCGGGAATGGCCGATTCCACTTTGATTTCGAGAAAGCCTCGAGGCAGCGGAATGGCCCCCTCAAGGTGCCCTTGGCGCCACTCGTCGCTTTCACGAACGTCCAGCAATACAGGTGACTTGCCGTTGTTTTTCAACAGTTCATTGACTTGCTGTGGCGACGCTTCGGGGATCTCCTTACGTGCCTCGGCCATAATATCTTGAAAACTCTTGGCCATGTTTCCTCCTAGATGGACCTTAGAGGTCCAAGTTATGTCTCGCTCACGGTGTTGTCAAGTTAAGTGGTGTGGCAGTTCGATTCGCCGAGGTTTCATTTGAGAGATGTTAACTGTCAATTGTCATTTCGAGCGCAGCGAGAAAACTAGCAACTTGCGCGGGACGGAATCACCGGTGCTTGAATAACCCAAGCCTAAGCATCCGCGCGGCAATCACACTTCCAGAAACTGGCGTACGTGAGCGCAATGTGATCTAAACAATAGTTCATAAATCTGCCCAGATCTCTCGCTAGGTGAAGGTATCCGGGAGGGATTGCTGACGTCAAGCCAATGCCAGCCCTTCAGGGCGTGCTGCTTTGGCGCACGAACCCGCTTTTCTCTAATTGACGCGCGCAATTCTCGACCGTATCGGCAAGTAGATTGCGGTCGGCATGGCCCAAATCGCGCGCGGCACAGTCGAGCGTGGTATTTTTCTCGGCGTTATACATTTTGATCGACAGTGGCCGCGGTCCGGCCGAACCGCAACTGACGAGTGCTATGGAAATTATCGCGAGCAGGTAAGACTTCCCAACAAGGTAAATTCCCGGTGAGTCCATCCGATGCTGCTTCATGATTCTGAACTATTCTCAGTTGGTGGATAATCGCGACTGGATTGACCCGCGTTCGCGATTGATGGTAACAAATAGTGAAGCGAACAACAAAACAATAACAGCTTCGGCAAGAATATATTTGTGCCCCCGTAGCTCAGGTGGATAGAGCACAGGATTCCTAATCCTGGGGTCGTGCGTTCAAATCGCGCCGGGGGCATTTTTGGTAACTAGGCATCGACGACTCAGGAGATCGTGCAATGGCGGCAGTATCGAGCAGCGATTTCGTTAAAGAGATTCAACAAATGGTGCGGGCGAAGCACTCCAAGAATCATCCGGTTATCGGCATGATCGAAGAAGGCAAACTCGATCGTGAAGCGTTAAAGGGATTTGTCGGTCAGTTTTATCTATTTTTCCCCAAGCCGTTTCCGAAACCGATCGCGGCGATGCTGGCGCGCTGCCCGGAAGATCCCGAGTTGGAAAAAATGTGGATCGAAAACG
>DASSGE010001049.1:0-2131 GCA_035693605.1 Binatia bacterium | reverse complement strand
ATCAGCAGTGTGAATATTAACAGTCATCCGAGCATCGTAATAGGGTAAACCAAGCCAACGAGCCGCCCTTACTGCCAGCCAGTTCGCCGCGTCCAGACTAAAAAACCAGACGCCACTCTTATCTTTGTATTTCACATACGTCCTTACATTCAGTTCGGGGAATGCCAACGGTATGGGAACATATCGTGGCCGAACACGAGTCATTTGGAACGGCACCACACCGATCCACGCAGATCCATCAAAAGTATCGACGTCTAAAATGCCTGGAATCAGCGGGCGAACAGAATCGACACGAACAGGCCAATGCGCGAACAGCAAATCGTGCCAACGCATGGAAAGAAACCACGGCGTCTTCGGGATAGGCCAAGGGCGATGGTCTGTTTGATCCATGATGTGTGGGGTCATCGTCGAGCACCCAATCGTGGGTGCGCTGAACACCAGCGCGCTTGTCCAGCTGTACGCCTTTGATGTAAAGGTGCAACCGGCCTGTGCATACTCCGTTCGCGATAGAGAAACAGCCCTACTTACTCGCTGACGTATTGTTCAAGTCGAAATCCGCTGGTTCCGTCAACCCCGACAAGAGAGAGATCGCGGATTCAACCCGCAGAAAACATAAACACCTCTTAGCTTTGTCGTTACCTTGCTTGAAGATTTGCAATTGCGCCGGATCTGACCACGCTGCAGGTTGAAAACCGCCCTTGAATACGGCGCTCTCTCGATCGAACAAGCGGCTCACCGTACAAAGGAACTAACATGAACAGCGCCATGAGCTGCTCGAATAACAAACATGCGCTCGATGATGGGAAGCGTACAGCGAAACTGGTTTCCCCGATCCCCAACATTGCGCATGGCCGCTTATATCGCCGAAATGCAAGAGCTGGTGCAGGAGGTGAGAGTGAGCGGCAGCGACCGTCACTCTCACCTTCAAACTGCTCTCAGGGGATCTGAGGAAAAGTTCTTTACACCGTTGAGGTTGGTGGGCCCACCTGGACTCGAACCAGGGACCAACCGGTTATGAGCCGGTGGCTCTAACCAACTGAGCTATGGGCCCGTAAAAATTCGGCTGCTTGGAAAATCTCGGGTTCCGTGTCGACCGACTCCGCGATTCAGTTTTCCATGAAACTCTTGAGCCGTTTGCTCCGGCTCGGGTGGCGCAGTTTACGCAAAGCCTTGGCTTCGATCTGCCGGATGCGCTCGCGCGTGACGGTAAATTTCTGGCCGACCTCTTCCAAGGTATGATCGGATTTTTCTCCGATTCCGAAGCGCATGCGCAAAACCTGCTCTTCACGCGGCGTCAACGTCGCCAGGACTTTGCGTGTCTGTTCCTGCAAATTGATGTTCACTACGGCATCGGACGGCGTGATGATCCGCTTGTCTTCGATAAAATCGCCCAAGTGACTGTCTTCTTCCTCGCCCACCGGGGTTTCCAGCGAGATCGGCTCCTTGGCAATTTTTAATACTTTGCGCACCTTGTCGAGGGGGATCTCCATCTTGCTGGCGATCTCTTCCGGCGTCGGCTCGCGGCCGATTTCCTGGACCAGATAGCGCGACGTGCGAATGAGTTTATTGATCGTCTCGATCATATGCACTGGAATGCGGATGGTGCGGGCCTGGTCGGCGATGGCGCGCGTGATAGCCTGGCGGATCCACCACGTCGCATAAGTCGAGAACTTGTAACCGCGCTGGTATTCGAACTTGTCGACGGCTTTCATCAAGCCGATATTGCCCTCTTGGATCAGATCGAGGAATTGCAGCCCGCGGTTGGTGTATTTCTTCGCGATGCTCACCACCAGACGCAAATTGGCTTCGATCAACTCTTTCTTGGCCAGATTGGCTCGGGTCTCGCCGTCGATAATCGACCATACACGCCGCTTGATTTCCTCCGACGGCATTTCCAAATCTTTTTCGATATGGCGTACGTCGCGCCGCATATTGCGGATTTCTTCGGCCATATGCAGGATCACGTCATGACCCATGCGAAACGTCGAGACCAGCTTGGGCCAATTCTTCTTTTGCGCTTCGGCGGCCGCGACCATCTTGAGAATCTCGCTGCCCGATTTGCCGAGCCGATGCTCATAGTCTTTGACTCGGCGCTCCATCGCCTGCATACGTTCCATCGCACGTTTGAGAC
>DASSGE010001048.1:0-3202 GCA_035693605.1 Binatia bacterium | reverse complement strand
TCCCTCCGTTTATCATTGCTAACCTGCTTTCGGTGCTGGCCAACTGCGCAAGATTCGCCGTCGGGCTGTTACTTCCCTACTACGTGATCAATGTTCTGCGCTATCCGGCCACTACCGGTGGAACCTTGATGTTGGCAACCTATTCACTGACGATCCTGGCCGCACCGCTAGCGGGAAAAATATCCGACCGCATCGGCACCGCGCGGCTCAGTTCGATGGGGCTGACCGTCCAAGGGTTCGGTCTGTGGATGCTCAGCCGCTTGGATGGGCAAACCGACTATCTCGTACTGGCCCTCGCTCTCGGAGTGGTGGGCTTGGGCCTTGGTATTTTCGAAGCGCCCAACATGAGTTTCATCATGGGCTCAATTCCACGTTCGCAACAAGGTGTTGCCGGCAGCATCGCCGCCATGATGCGGCCCCTGGGCATCGTCCTGGGCGCCACCGGCTGGAGCCTGCTCTTTGACTGGCGCCGGCAATATTACTCGGCGCCGGCTTCGGTTACATCATCGGTCGCCTTCAGTGCGATGCTGCCGGCGCTCCAGGATGTTTTCCTCAGCGCTGCCGCCGTTTGTACCGCGGCGGCGCTCTTGTCGCTCTGCCGTAGAGCTGAACGTCCCGGGTCAAAAACCGAGTGACGCCAAGTCATCAAATTCCACGATGGGAGAAAGACACTCTCCGTTGCGTAAATTTAGTGTCTTGGTCATGATGCCCGTGCCCGTCAGCGATTGCAGGAGGATTCGATGGCCCGCTGGATTACAGTTTTAATTTTTGGCGGCGGCGGCGTAGGATTACTATACGTCGGCGTAACACAGTATTTTCTCCAGCGTCGGCTGATGAGGCATGCCATCCCCATCGAAGTGGAAATTGTCAAATCGGAAGTTTTCAAAAGCGCTTCGGCCGACACGGATCGCCGACTCGATCGCAACAACTCGACAACCAGCTTCCGCCCCGAGGTGCGCTTTCGCTATGTTTTTGCCGGACGTGAATACGAGAGCGACCTGCTGCGCCCGACAACAATTGTTCAAGGCCATGCTTCAGCCGAGAACGCCGCGAAAGAGATAGCGCTGTTTCCCAAAGGTTCAAAAGCGCTGGCCTACGTCGACCCGCAGCATCCCGACAAGGCCTTTCTCCAAAAAGAAACGTCTGCTGGGCCGGCCGTATTCATGATCGTCGGCGTGATCCTGCCGCCGCTCGCGTGGATTGTCGGCAAATATGTCTGAGAGCGTTAGCGGAGCATCCGCAATGTCGTCGAGGCAATTCAGCAGCCCGGCGGTTTCGAAGCCGTGCAGTTACGCGTGGCGGAAAACTATTTCGCGCAATTCGGCAACCTCGCTCAGCAAGGCAACACGCTGATTTTGCCGCGATGTCGGGTCGGTGATCGTGCCGGCGGTGCATGTAATTAAGAAGCCGGAAGCAACCGCGCTCCGTTCCGCGTGATGTTCCGTCGCATCGTTCTTTATACGTTGTTGCCGGTCGAGTCCCGCTTACGCCAATCCATAAAACTGACGCGGATTGCTCTCGAGAATTTTTCGCACCACCTCGGCCGACAGACGCTTATCGTTTCGCAGCAGATGCACCGCGTTGAGCTCAGTGGATGGGTCGTGGTGGCCGTAATCGGTGCCGATCATCAAATGATCCTCGCCCGCGTAACTCAACACATAAGGGAGATCGTCTTTATTTTCGCAGGCGACCCACATGTTATTGACCGCGAGAGCATCGTCGGGAAACACCTTGCCTTGGCGCCGATAGCGATCGGCCATGTCGTTTAGCACGTAGGGCAGCCACTGGGCACTGACTTCGACGAATCCCCAGCGGACTTTGGGAAATTTTTTCGCCAGCTGCTTTTCCATGAGGGTGTGAAACGCGCCGACCACGGCGAGCTTGAATTTGGTAAAACTGGTATCGTCGGCAAAAAAATCGTGGTGCAGGAAACTGCCGTTGGCCGAGTGGACACAGACCGGTAGATCGAGGTCTCCCGACATTTCCCAGAGCGGATAGAAATAAGGGTGACCGAGAGCGCGCTCGCACTCGAGCCCGCGCATGAAGATGCCGCAGGCGCCGTTCTCCTTGGCCCACTCGAGCTCGTCGCGCACAACCGCCGGCTGCTTTTCGAGATACTGTAGCGGCGGTTTGACCACCCAGCGCAGCCGTCCCTGGCCCTGGCGCCAGAGCTCGCCCATCCATCGGTTGTACGACTTGCACAAAGCGCGCTCACGCTCGGCATCCTGCACAATCGGGCGCAGAAACAACGTCGGATAAAGCACCTGAACTTCAATGTCGAGTTCGTCCATGTGCGCCAGCCGCGCGGCCACGCTGAGCATCTCGCGCGATTCTTTAGAGGTGTTGGTGCCGACGTTGCGGTCCTTGCCATGGGCGCGTCCCTCGATCACCCAAAAATCGCGCACGGCGGTCCCCTCGTTGCTGAGTAGCTCCGCGCCGAAGGACTGGGTCATCAATTGCGGCGTATAACGCCGCTCATCCCCGTCGAGATAACTCCAGGTCTGCACTGTCTCGATCACATGCGCATCCGCATCAATCGCTCCCACGTCCATCCTCCAATTTGATTCGTCGCACCAGCCGTCCACGAACGAATCGTTATCCTTTGGCGATTTCGATTCCAGCTCTGCCGCTAATTCGCCACGCCCTGCGCTCCCGGCTTCACATTGACCTCGTAGATCCGGTTGGTACTGGTTTGATGGATCAGCAGATTGCCGTCACGGGTCGGCCGCATATGTCTCAGGATGCCGCCATAGAGGTTGCCCGACGGAATCGGCCAGCTTTGGAATTTTTCACTGGCGGGATCGAAGCGCACCAGCGTATCGGGCCGCTGCGCGGATTCATTGTACCAGACGATGCCGTCGACGACCGCGATGGCGTAGGGATGAGATTTGGGGCCGCTCGGCGATGGCCACTCCTTGTACTGGCCGGTTTTCGGATCCAGGCGTCCGAGCCGGCCCAAGGCTGAGTTGACGTACCAGATCATACCGTCGCCGGCGATGTCGAGGCGGCGCACGGTCGTGCCTTCAGGCAGATTGAACTCGCGGATCGCCAGGGTTTCAGGATCGACCTGAAGCAAGCAATTGCTGCCGTTGCACGAAACCCATAGCGAGCCGTCAGCTGCCACCTTGATACCGTAGGGACGGGCACCTTTTCGCGGCACTGTAATAAGCTTGATTTCGCCGGTGGATGGGATCAGGCGGCC
>DASSGE010001047.1:0-4561 GCA_035693605.1 Binatia bacterium | reverse complement strand
TATTTTTCGCTCCTAGATCCCGTGCGCCAAAAATTTCTCCTACCCGCGGCAATATTTGCTATTGTCGCGGGGCTACTCGTGATCTATTTGTCACCAACGATCCGCCGCAGATTAAGTAGCTTCATCACCGATAATTTCTTCAGGAGTAAGTACGACTATCGGGACTTATGGAACAAGTTTTCCGATGAGTCGAGTGGCTCGCTGAACATTCAAACGGTACTACCTAGCGTCACGGAATTTATCAGCGATGCCATGTTTGTTCGTCGCGTCGCGATCTGGTTACGAACGAACAACTCCGATACTGCATACGCGCTAGCGCACTATCACTCGCCAACGAGTTCTCAACCTTCTGAACCAATGACATTGCGCCGGCGACGGGATTTGACTCAGACCGAGATTGAGTCGGTTTTTACCGTTACGCCGGCTAAACCGGTCACTGACAACCCCATCTTAGAAAATGATGGTCAACTTACAAAATTGGGAATCGAACGCTATGTCTTCGTCGAGAAAGACAATGAAGTCTTGGCGATCCTCGGCGTCGGCGGCTTTCATGGCCGCGCAGGCCACTCGCCAGAAGACGACCGCTTCATGCGCAGTGTAGGAAACCAACTTGCTGCCCTTATCGTGCGCCATAAACTATCCGAAGAATTGTTATTATCGCGTGAGTGGGAGTCCTTCAATCGGTTTGCCTCATTTATCATTCACGACTTGAAAAACCTCGCCACGTTACAAGGTATGACCCTGGAGAATGCTAGGCACTTGAGCCACAACCCGGAATTTTTAAAGGACGCCTTCGCCACCTTTTCGCAGAGCACCGATAAAATGATCGGCTTGATCGCGAGTCTGTCCATTCAGCGCGGGCAGTTTTCGCTTAAACAACAACCGGTCAACATTTTAAAAGTAATCAAACAGACTTTTGACGACCTCAAAATCGAGCAGCGCACGGGGGTAACGATCACCACGAAATTCCCGGCACAGGACACCCCACCGGTCATTTCGGGCGACCCGGAGTTACTGCAAAAAGTTTTTACTAACATTCTGTTGAATGCCATTCAGAGTCTGCCCACGGGCCAGGGGACTGTCGATATTACCGTTAGCGAGGCCGATCCCGGTAAAATCGTCGCGGCAATCCGCGACACCGGCTGCGGAATACCGCCCGAGCAATTGCAAAATGTGTTTCGACCGTTTCAAACCACCAAAGAGCGTGGCATGGGAATAGGACTGTGTCATACTCGTTCAATCGTCGAGGTGCACGGCGGCCATATCCGCATCGACAGCCAAGTCAATCGCGGCACCACTGTAGAATTGGAGTTTCCACGTATATGAGTATTTTAAGATATGGAGTTAACAGTGAAACCAAAAATCCTCTTAGTCGATGACGAGGAAAACATCCTCAAACAAATGCGCTGGTCGATGGAATCCGAGTTCGAGATTTTAACCGCGTCGACTGAAGACGACGCGGTCCAACTCTTCGAGCGCGAGCGCCCGGCAGTGGTCACGCTGGATCTGTCTTTAAACCGACTCAACCCAGACGATCTCGGCGGTCTAAGGCTATTAGAACAGTTCCTGAGCACTGAGCCGGCAACTCGTGCGATCGTGATTACCGGGAACAGCGAGGATATCAATGCAATCCGCGCTGTGCGGTTGGGAGCGTGCGATTTCTACGCTAAACCGCTGCGCCTTGACGAGATTAAAGTGATCATCCAGAGAGCGTTTCACATTTACCAACTACAGCAGAAAGTTCAGGAAAAAAATCCCGGCTCTGAGGATGGGTTTGACGGGATAATTGGCCGGTCAAAACCCATGAGGGACATCTTTCGTTTCATTGAAAGAGTCGCAGGCTCGGACATATCGGTGTTAGTATCCGGAGAGAGTGGTACCGGGAAAGAGGTCGTTGCCAACGCCATTCATCGCCATAGCCCGCGAAGGAACAGCCCGTTTGTCGTCGTCAATTGCGGCGCGATTCCGGAAAACCTTCTCGAGAGCGAACTCTTCGGTCATGAAAAAGGCGCTTTCACCGGAGCCCACGCACAGAAAAAAGGGAAATTCGAGTTGGCGCATACGGGCACACTTTTTCTCGATGAGATCGGCGAATTGGCGCCGCCATTACAAGTAAAGCTCTTACGTTTTCTGCAAGATCGCCGTATCGAACGCGTGGGTGGCACACAGCCGATCGAAGTCGATCTTAGAATCATCGCTGCGACAAATCGCGACCTACAAAAGGACATGGAAAATCATGTATTCCGCGAAGATCTATACTATCGACTCAAAGTCGTACCGCTCGAGATGCCGGCGCTGCGCGATCGTAAAGACGACATAGTTCCGCTTGCGCAATATTTTCTGAGACGATTCTGCCAAGAACATCGCAAACCGGCCATGAGCCTCTCACCCGAAGCTGAAGGGGCCCTGCTGATGCATCCTTGGCCCGGCAATGTACGGGAATTGGAGAATCTAATCAGCCGAGCTGTAGTCTTGAGCCCCCGCAACGTATTAAAGCCGAGTGACTTGGGCTTTGCCTTTGACGCCATTCCCACCCAAGTGAATTTGAAATTCGCCAAGCAGGCCATTGAAATCGACTTTGTTAAGAAAGCCCTCGCGCGCAATCGTGGAATTGTCAGCCGAGCGGCGCGTGAATTGGGCATAAGCCGGGTAAATCTCTACGAGCTCATCGACAAATATCAAATTCATGTCAAGGAATTTAAAAATTCGAAAACAACCGAAAAATCTGAACTCAATCAAGGGAGGTAACTTCGTTTGAACCCAACAAAAAGTAAAATCGAGTCCCGCCAGGCGACCGCTGCCGTAATCGGCTTGGGCTACGTCGGTTTGCCATTGGCCATGGAGATTGCCGATGCCGGTTTCAAAGTCATCGGCATCGACTTGGATCACGGCAAGATCGCCACGCTGAAACAGGGAAAGTCTTACATCCAGGATGTTCCTGACAAGACCGTCGCCGACGCAGTCGGTGCCGGCAAATTCACAGCGACCTACGATTTCAGCGCGTTGAGAGACGCCGACACCGTGAGCATCTGCGTGCCGACGCCACTCAGCAAAAGCCGCGACCCAGACATTTCATTTATACTTTCGGCGACCGAAGAGATCCGAAAATATCTCCATCCGGGGCAATTGATCGTGCTGGAAAGTACGACCTATCCAGGGACTACGGACGAATTGATAGTACCTGAGCTCGAAAACTCGGGCCTTAAAGTCGGCAGCGATTTTTATGTCGCCTTTTCCCCGGAACGAATCGATCCCGGCAATGTCGCTTTCAATACTCACAATACGCCTAAGATCGTCGGCGGCATTACGCCAGAATGCACCGAGATCGCGCGAGTGTTTTACTCGGCATTCATCGAACGAGTCATTCCCGTAAGCAGCACCAAGTGCGCCGAAATGGTCAAGCTTTTGGAAAACACCTTTCGCAGCGTCAACATCGGCATGGTCAACGAGCTTGCCATGATGTGCGATCTTCTCGGCGTCGATGTCTATGAAGTGATCGACGCTGCAGCCACCAAACCGTTCGGCTTTAGCGCATTCTATCCGGGTCCCGGACTGGGGGGTCATTGCATACCCATCGATCCTCATTACCTGGCGTGGAAATTAAAAGCGCTCAATTTTCAGGCGAGATTCATCGGTCTGGCGGCCGAGATCAACGGCATGATGCCCAGCATCGTCGCCGACATGGTCGGCGATGGCCTTAACCGCTTCTCGAAAAGCGTCCGAGATTCCAAGGTCTTGGTTATGGGAGTTGCCTACAAGAAAAATGTCAGCGATTGCCGCGAGTCACCGGCACTGGACGTGATGCGTTTACTCTCTGACAAAGGCGCGATACTGGCCTACAATGACCCGTTCGTACCGACATTAAGGCTTGGCGGTGATGTTTTAAAATCGATCGACGCGACTCCCGCCGAAATCGCCAAACACGATTGTGTCATTATTCTCACCGATCACAGCGCCTATGACGTTCGCCAAATTACCGCGGCGGCCAAGTTGGTGATCGACACGCGTAACTCGACGAAAGATCTCCACGAATACAAGGACCGAATCATCAAGTTGGGAGCCGGCAACAATGTACCGTCCTTCTCCACGCACGACGACAGCCATGATTTGCCCAGGAAGAAAGCGGCCGCGCACTAGATGATCTGGATGGGCTGAAATGACTGGATAGCCCCAGATTTCAACTCCGGATGACAGCAAAGGCCGGTTGCCTCGAACGAGACAGCCGGCCTTTGTCATTTAATCCATAAAACCCGCAGATGCTCACTTTTGGAACCGACCATTTAGAGTTCAACTCCATCAGAAAGCTCTGAACTCCTCGAACCTCATAACCGGGCTATACTATTTTCCATGACAGCGCTTATACTTTTTGCCGCTGCCGCAGGGACAAAGATCGTTGCGGCCGACCTTGGCAGTGTCGCGATGCGGCATCAGGGTGGGTTGAGCGGCGATCGGGTCACTACCATGGCTTAAAACGACCCGTTGTGGTCGCGGCTGTTCGACTGCGATCTGTTGCGGAGCATTTTCCCGAGCCAACTCGACGGTAAAAAGCTTCTGCACGACA
>DASSGE010001046.1:0-4533 GCA_035693605.1 Binatia bacterium | reverse complement strand
CGCGTTAGCGGCGAGGGAGCTACACTATGGGGCTTATGCAGATTCCACGGCGGGTCGATTATGGATTGCGCGCGATGATTTATCTGTCGGGCCAAGATCCGGAGAAATGCTGCTCCATTGCCGAGATTGCTAGACAGCAAGGTGTGCCGCGCAAATTTTTAGAAAAGATTATTCAAGATCTGATTCGCAGCGGTCTCATCAAGTCCAAACGTGGCTCTTGCGGCGGTTATGCCCTGGCGCGCGCGCCGGAATCGATTTCTTTTAGCGACGTCATTGAAGCGATCGAAGGGCCGATCGCGGTCAATGCCTGTATGGACGAACGCTTGGGATGCGATCAAATGCCGCGCTGCACGATGGTCGGCGTATGGAGCGAAGTACAACGGAAGGTGAATGAAGTGCTCAGCGGGACAACGCTTGCGGGTTTAGCAAGATCGCCCTGCCGGGAATTTAATGGCTCCTCTTCTCTTTCGAGTGCGGCGTAACCGGGCATGCAATCAGTCGCGATGCAATTGAGATCTACGTCGCACCCTCACGGGAGATGGCTTTGGGTTATGAGACAGGATCGAGCATGGAAGAACGGGTAACTTCTCTATTTCAGCCGGATACGCTGCTGTCTGATCAATTTCTCGATACATTCCGGCGCAAGCTGCACTTGGAACCGGAAAAAAAGCTAATGCTGGCGATATTGGAAGATGCCGTCGCTTGTTTTCAAAAATATCTGTTCGCGCGCGATAGCAAGGGCAAGGCGCAGTTTCGTGATACCGAGGATTGGTTTTTTCAGGGCAGCGACTTGGGAATTTTTTCCTTCGATACTGTCTGTGAGACCGTGGGGCTGGAGCCTAATTACGTCCGGCGCGGCTTGGCGCACTGGAAAAAACAGCGGCTCGTGCCACAAACGCAAGTGCAGATCATTTCTCTGCGGCCACCACGCGATAAACGGCGCCGGACCCCGGCACGCTCCGGCCGTCCCAAGCCAAGATTGCGCCGAGTGGCGGGCCGCTAAGTCGATTATGGCGTTTTACTGAGCACCGGCGGTTACGGATCACCCCAATACCACCGTTTTGCATCAGTATGAACTTGCAAAGCTCACGAAACGAATTCATAAATGATTGATGGCTAAGTTGAAGCGGCGGCGCTCGCCGGCGGCGCAGTTTTTCTACGACGTGCGCTATCGTATCGGAGAATACGCGTTACGCGGATTTATCTCGTGCTTGCCTTATGTGCCGTTCACAATCGTCGAGCGTTTTACTTTCCTCGCGGCTTGGATGTCTTTCAAAATCATGGCGCAGTACCGCCGTCGCATGGAACAAAACCTCGACTTGACCCTAAGTACAGAAATCCCGAGCGCGCGAGAACGCAAAGACTTGGTTTGGCGCGCTTGGAAAAATTTCGCCCGAGGTGTGCTCGATACCACTGCCGTCATGCATCACTCCAAAGAACGCATTGTCGGCAGCATTCGTCTTCAAGGCGAAGAGCACTTGCAGGAAGCGTTGGCCAAAGGTAAAGGCGTGCTTGCTTTAAGTGCTCATCTTGGCAGCTTCACCCTAATTGGTGCGCGTCTAGCAGCGGCCGGCTATCCTTTCAGCGTCGTGGTGAAGCATCCCGCCGATAAACGGTTTGCCCGGCTCACCGATGACTATCGCGCGCAGATCGGCATCGAAACGATCCCAGCCAAACCTCGCCGCGAAGCCGTGCGCGGCCTGCTCAAAGCACTGCGGGAAAATCGCATCGTGCTGGTGATCGCCGACGAGTTCAAGTCCGGCGACGTCCTGGTGAATTTTTTCGGCATGCAACTCCCGGCGCCGCGTGGGCCGGCGACTCTAGCCTTGCGCACCGGAGCAGTGACACTACCGATGTTTGCCACGCGTGAGCGGAACGGCTCCTTGTTGCTATCGGTGGGTGCGCCCATTGCCGTAGTGGAGCATGAAGATCTCGAAACCAGCGTTATGGCCACTACTGCTGTCTATACCAGCCACCTCGAAGCGGCAATTCGCCGCTACCCCGATCAATGGAATTGGTTAGGCTTGCCCAATAGCAACGGTAAACGATCGCGTGCCGAACTGGCGCAGCGGCGGAAGGAATGGAAGAAAAAAGCCGCATTGCGCGCGGCCACTGAAACGCAAAAGACCGGTACCGGCACTTAATCGGGAGATTTCAACTTCGAGTCGAACCCCGGATTGAGAATCCTTTTGCTTTCGGTGGCTTCCAGGTAACGCATGAAGCGGTATTTGTTTTCGATCTCATCGAGTTTGAGTGGCGGCAGATCTTTAGGCTGTCCCGGCTCGACTTTTACGGCTATCAAGCTTAGCTCGTTGCGCTCCCAAGCGCGGCGAAACTCCCGGCGAAATTCCTCTAGGGACGTGACCCACGACGCGTGTTTGTATCCCGAACCCTGGGCGATAATCACCGCATCAGTGTTGCGCGACGCGGTTGCCGTGCCGCCCGAGGCTTCGTAGATTTCGTTGTCGAACAGTAAATGAATCAAATTCCCGGGGCTTTGCTGTGCGATGGTTGGTAATCCGCATAGGTTCATCAGAAACGCGCCATCGCCATCGATGGCGATTACTTTGCGGTGCGGCAGTGTGATCGCTAATCCGGCAGCGATCGACGATACCAAACCGAGGGTTCGCGTTTTGAGATTGCCGTCGCTAGGGCGGACTGCCCACCATTCGCGCGAGCCCCAGCCGGTGGACACGGCTAATGCGTCCTGCGCATCCAAGCTAATCGCTTTTAGATAGTCATAGCGTTGCATTATTTTACTCCGAGCACGCTCTTGGTGAGGAGGACGGCCACGGGTTTTTTTGAGTCATCAGCAAGAATCTGCGCACCCGCGAGGGTAGCCTCGACTTCCTCCGGTTTGCGTAGGACATAACTGCGAAATCCCATCGCCTGCAAAACTGGCTCAGTGACCCCGCCGAGGGTGGTAAACCCACGGTCGCCGATATCGCCCGCGTAATAAATCAACATCAAAATCGGGATTTGCAGTTGTAACGAAGTTGTTGTCAACGCGTTACAGCTATTCAGAAAACCGGCGTTCTGCATGATGATCGCGGTCTTCTTGCCGGCTAAATACGCGCCGGCACAAATGCCGATGCCTTCTTCTTCGCGGCATAGTGGTACATGCTTTAACTGCTTGTCGCCTTCGACAGCGCGGATTACTTCGAGCATTTTTTCATCCGGCAGGGTGGCAACAAAATTGATTCCGGCATTTTTCAATCCGGCGAGGATGGCCTGGGCGGCGGCCACGGGATCACGGGTCGTCATTGTTTTCCTCTCGGTGTGATCTCAGATTAGTCACAATTCCGATTTGACTATCGCTACTGTGAATTCCATGATCATGTCAAGCGAATTGCCTCCGACATTACTCTTGACAGCAGAAGGACAAAGTTTGTAGTGATGGATTATCAGTCATGACGGAAAAAGAAGTCAAAGTCAGCAAACAGCATGTCTGGGTCGGCGTCGAAGACCGTCATGTTTATCTCGGTCTGACCAACTACATTCAAGGTGCTTTGGGATCCGTGTTATCGGTGGAATTGCCGGACATCGGCGATACCATCGAAGAGGGTGAGATCTTCGCCGAGATTGAGTCGGCCGCCACCGTGCATGAACTCGTTTCGCCGGTAACCGGCCGGGTGATGGCGGTTAATCCGACGTTGGAGGATCACCCCGCGATTATCAATGAAGATCCCTATAGCGAAGGCTGGCTCATCGAAGTGAGATTGAAAAATGCACACGAGCTTGACTCACTCATGGACATGGATGAGTACTACCACTTCGTATTCAAAGATAAGTCCTAGGCGGTTCTCAATTAGTTTCGATCTTTCCCCGAATTAATTGCCGACGGCGACGCGGTTGTGGAATGAGCGGGCCGAGGAGCGTTAAAAACGGATAATTCCTGCGCGTTCGCAAGGTGTGCTGACGATTCGTAGTTCGATAAGATTATCGCCGTTCGCTGCGTTCCGTCTGCGTGGTTGGTTCGGCGTTCTCCACAGGTGAAGGTGCGCGTCGTGCTTCGGACTTGGAAAACCGATAGACGATTTCACCTGGGCGGACCATGTTGAGTTCTTCTCGAGCCAACTTTTCGAGATAGTGGTCGTCGTTTCTTACGCGGGCGATTCTCTGGCGCAGAGCTTCGTTATTTCCCTGCATGCGGTAGTTTTGTTCGTCGATGCGGCTTTTCTCGCCGCGCAGGCGCCAGAGGTGTAGCGCGCCGCGGTCGCCCACGATGGTCACCAGCGCGAGCAGTAGAATCAGCGAACCGAGCAAATAAATTGGCCAGTGTGGCGATAAGGGAAACTTCATCGGCGTCCATGGCAATATAGCATAATTTGTGTTTTTGTCTTGTGTAACAATGGTTTTCGGGAGACGACGATGAAAATACAACGAGTGCATGCACGGGAAGTGCTGGATTCGCGGGGGCAGCCGACCGTGGAAGTAGAAGTCACGTTGAAAAACACCGTGGTTGGACGGGCGACAGTTCCGTCCGGAGCCTCTACCGGAGTGCATGAGGCGGTCGAGTTGCGCGATGGTGGC
>DASSGE010001045.1:0-5965 GCA_035693605.1 Binatia bacterium | reverse complement strand
CTGAAATAAGCGCTATCTTTGCGCTATTGAAAAGCAAGTATTATGCGCCTGACAGGTGCCGTGTCGAGCCGGTGGCGGGGTGCCGGTTTGACAGGTTGTCGGAGCCGCAACTAAACGGTGCCGACGAATCTGCGCTGTTTCAAAAGTTACCGAGTTTAATCAAAGGCTACCTGCGCATTGGCGCTATGGTCTGCGGGCTGCCGGCTCTGGATATCAACTTCGGTACGGCGGACTTCTTCTTGCTCTTGGATTTCGGCGATTTGAAGGAAAGTTATTTTAAACGTTTGGGTATGGATGTGAGGAGTAATGAAGCGCCTGCTTAAACTCTCCGCATTTCTCTCTCTCTGGGTATTTTTCTTCGGCCTGGTTGCGCTGGTTCACCTGTGGATTTCGGTGCTTGGCATACCCAATCGCTGGAAAATCATCAGCCGAGTCAATCGAATTTACACCTTGCTCCTGCGCCTGATTCTCAACATCAAGGTGACGATCGCCGGCGACGAGGGACAGCTGGAGCGAGGCGGTTATGTCATCATCGCCAACCACGTCGGTTACATCGACGGAATCGTGCTCGGTAGCATCTTTCCCATTGTCTTCGTGTCGAAAAAAGAAGTGCGCCGCTGGCCCATTGTCGGTCAGTGGAACGTTCTTTGCGGGACGATCTTCATCGATCGACAACATAAGGGACAGGTCGGTTTGCTGGTGCGGGAGATGTCGCGGAAGTTGAAGCAGGAAGCCAATATTCTGCTATTTCCCGAGGGTACATCGACAGACGGTGACCGGATGTTGCCGTTCCAAAGCGTGCCGCTGGCGGCACCGCTCCGCAACCGGGCGATGATCGTGCCGACGACTCTCGCATACAAATCCATCGATGATATGCCGGTTAACCGGTCCAATCGCGATTTAATTTATTGGTACGGCGACATGGATTTCGTGTCGCATTTTTGGCGGTTGTTAGCACTGCGAAGTATCGAGGCGCTGGTGACGATTCAGCCCAAAGTAGAATGCTTCCACTATCCAGACAATTCCGCCGGACGAAAAAAACTGGCCGAGGACTGCTACGATCGCGTCCTCGGCCGCATGACTGAAACCAGTTTTAATGAGGATGATGGGTTAGCAGAGGGCAGCGAACCGTTATTTTCCACTGAACTGTTTCTTGATGTTCTCGACGAATTCTTTGAGCATCGCGTCGGCTTTCTTGCGGATGATCGGTTGACCGAATTCGCCAATCTTGCCGAGAATATTCACATCGGTTTCCACTAGCAGCTCGGTCTGGTTGGCATCGATCTCTCGCAGGTTCATGATGGTCTTGCCGTTCACAGCGCCAGCCGCCATCCGGTCTTTTGCTTCGGCGCGCAGCGCCGCACGCCAGTTGGTCTTGTTCTGCTCCTCAAGAATGATTTTACCTTGGAGGTTGAGCTTGATTGGACCGACGCGCACAGTTAATGCGCCTTCGTATGTCGTTTCGTCGATTTTGCTGACCGACTCAACCCCGGGCAGTGATTTGGCTACCTTCGGTACATCCATTAGAAAATCCCAAAGCGGTTCGCGGGCGACCGGAATTTGGGCGGTCTGGGTGAATTTCAACGTCTTTTACCTTTCTTAACGACCTTTTTTTTAGCCGGTTTGGGGGCGGCTTTGGCTTTCGCTTGCTGGCGAATATCGGCCAACGCTTTTTCCAAGGCGCGCCGCACGAAGACCGCGGCCATATCGGTTTTGTAAGCTGCCGAACCACGGAAATCGCTGACCGGGTCGACGGCTTGTTTAGCCTTTTCACCCGCTTCAGCGAAGGCTTCGGCCTTTAGCGGTTGGCCGCGTAACACGGCTTCGGCTTCAGTGGCTCGGATTGGCGTGACGCCGACGCTGCCCAGCGCGATACGCACATCGGCAATCGTCTTCATCGACTTATCGAGAGTCAACACCGCTGCCGCGGAAACGGTGGCATAGTCATCGGCCGTGCGCGGCAGAAACTTGATATAAGCTGCACCGGTGTTGGCAGCTTGCTTCGGCACCATTACTTCGGTGATGATCTCGTCGGGATTGAGCACCGTCTCATAATAGTCTTTGAAAAATTCATCGAGTGAGATCACCCGGCTGCCAGTGGACGAAGTGGCTTTCATCTTGGCGCCTAGGGCGATTAGGCTGGGCGGCGGATCTTGGTTCGGATCCGCGTGGGCCAAGCCGCCGCCAACGGTGGCCATGTTACGGACGCGAAGAGTTGCGACATGATGATAGGTTTCGGCAAGCATTGGCAAGCGCCGACGAATTAGCGACGAGCTTTCCACCGCCCTATGGGTGGCGAGACCGCCAATCGACAAACCGCCGTCTTTAACCTCGATGCCATTAAGGCCGCGCACTGAGCGCAGACTGACCAAGCAGGTGGGCCGAACCAAGCGCTGTTTCATCATGATCACCAACGCAGTGCCGCCGGCGATCAGTTTAGCGTCGCTGCCAAATTCTTTTAGTGTCGCGTGGACTTCTTTGAGATTTTTCGGGGTGCGATATTCAAAAGGTATCATGGCTCGTGTCCTTGCTATTTCGCGAATTGATGCGCTTTCTGGATCGATTCGATAATCTTATAATAACCAGTGCAGCGGCATAGATTGCCCATCATCCAATCCTTGATTTCGTCTTCGTTGGGTTTGGGGTTTTCTTTCAACAACGCGGTGGCGGCCACCACTTGGCCGGGAGTGCAGATGCCGCATTGAAAGCCGCCATATTGGATAAAACTCTTTTGTACCGGATTGAGTTCGCCGTTCTTCGCGAGCCCTTCCACCGTGGTGAGGTCGTGGCCGTCCGCCATGACCGCTAAGGTTAGGCATGAGCTGATCATGTCGCCGTCCATCAGCACCGTGCAGGCACCGCAGACGCCGACGCTGCAACCTTCCTTGGTACCGGTCAGTCCGAGATCGTAACGCAAACAGTCGATCAACAGGCGATTGGTCGGGACGTCCACCTCATGTCGTTTGCCGTTTACGCGGAATTTGATCTTCTTCGTCATCGCTGTTCCTTTCGCAAAGTCTCTCATGCGGAATTTTCAGCCCAGGCCGGAAAAACCACTAGGGCCTTCTTATAGTGAGAAATTGGCGAAACTGCAAGCCATTTTCCCGGCAAATTCACTGTGAAATAAGAGCTGAAGTGTCCGAGCCTGTGTCGCTCGATCTCTTATCGATGAAGCGCTGAAACAGCGAGTTTTTCGCGCTGTGAACCGTCAAGACGACTAAAATGTGATCACTGAGCGGATGCTTTGGCCTTCATGCATTAGATCGAAAGCCTCGTTGATCCGTTCCAACGGCAACACATGGGTAATCATCGGGTCGACCTTGATCTCGCCGTTCAAATATTTCTCGACATACCCGGGCAACTGCGAGCGGCCTTTGACGCCGCCAAAGGCGGTGCCGCGCCACACCCGGCCAGTGACCAGTTGAAATGGCCGGGTGGCGATTTCTTGGCCCGCCGCAGCGACACCGATGATCGTCGACTCACCCCAACCTTTGTGGCAGCACTCCAATGCCGCGCGCATGGTATTCACGTTACCGATACATTCGAATGAATAATCGACACCGCCATCGGTTAGATCGATGATCGCTTGTTGCACTGGTACGCCATCCGCTTGCGGCACAACGAAATCGGTGGCGCCCAGCTGTTTAGCCATCGCGAACTTCTTTTCGTTTAAATCGACCGCGATGATGCGTTCCGCCTTTGCCATGACCAATCCTTGAATCACACTTAGACCGATGCCGCCGAGGCCGAAGACCGCGGCCGATGAGCCCGGCCGCACTTTCGCCGTATTCAACACCGCACCGATGCCGGTGGTGATGCCGCAACCGAGCAAACAAACTTTGTCGAGCGGCGCTGCCGGATTGATTTTCGCCACAGCGATTTCCGGCAGTACTGTGTATTCGGAAAAGGTCGACGTGCCCATGTAGTGCAGAATCTCTTTTCCGCCGAGAGAAAAGCGCGACGTTCCGTCCGGCATGACGCCTTTGCCTTGAGTGAGTCGGATGGCGCCGCAAAGATTAGTCCTTCCAGATCTGCAAAACTTGCACTCGCCGCACTCGGGAATATAGAGCGGGATCACACGATCGCCGGGCTTGACGCTGGTCACGCCGGCGCCGACTTCCATAACGGTGGCGCCGCCCTCGTGGCCCATGATCGCCGGAAACAATCCCTCGGGATCTTTGCCCGATAACGTATAGGCGTCGGTGTGGCAAACGCCCGTGGCGGCGATCTTGAGCAGCACCTCGCCCTTTTGCGGTGCGCCGACTTCGACCTCTTCTACAACCAACGGTTTGCCGGCTTCCCAGGCGACGGCTGCGCGGGATTTCATACTGCCTCCTTCATTCTCACTGGCGGCCCAATTTTGTAGCTAATCCGTTTTCCATCTCTACCAGGATCGTCAGGTAATTAAAATTGTCTTCACTGCCGGCAATTTCACCGCTGAGATCACAGACCGAGCCCAACGTCGGCCAGCGCACTAGCAGGGTTTGTGCCCTGAGCTGATCTCACCAACAAAGTACCCGGCGTCAGCGCCCGATCCTTTCGTAAAAAACGGCACCGTTCATCACCTCAATTTACGACAGCCGAGAAACTCTTGCCGCGATAGCGCAAAAATTCGCGCGCGGCATGGCAACTGCTCTATGCACCAGAACCCCGCGCAGTCTTCCGGCGACGGGGCGGGAAAGAATCTTTGGAGGATGCGACGGAGAGAGAGTCTGCGATGTCAATTTTCAGTACACCAGGGCGCGGAGGGATCAATATGAAACGGCCGGTCACAGCCATGATGGTTCTCATGATGAGCCTGCTCTGCGCGGCGTTTTGCCAAGCGCAGATCGTCGGTTCGACTCTGCTCAACGTCGAGCGGCGGGCCCATACGGCGACGTTACTCAATGATGGCAAAGTGTTGATCGTCGGCGGCGACAATCAAAACGGCATGGTCGGGCAAGCGGAAGTTTTCGATCCGGTGGCAAATATTGCGTCACCTGGTGCGTCGCTGATGACGGCGCGCACCGATCACAGCGCGACGAAACTCGCGGACGGACGCGTGCTCATCATCGGCGGGCGTGGCCAAAATGGCGCTCTTACAAGCACGGAAATTTACGATCCGATGACGGCAACCTTTAGTGGTGGCCCGTTGATGACGACGCCGCGCAGCGGCCACACTGCGACTGTGCTCGGTGACGGCAAGATTCTTGTCGCCGGCGGCGACGCGGCCGGCAGCGCCGAGCTTTACAATCCATTGACCCAGAGTTTTTCGCTCGTTACCGGGAGCATGATTACCGCGCGCAGACTGCACAGCGCGATTCTCGCCAGCGCGGGCCAAGTGCTGATCGTCGGTGGCGTCAATTGGCAGAACACCGTGCTTAACACCGCCGAAGTTTACGATCCCGCCTCGCAATCTTTTTACCTCCCGCCCACCGACATGCAGACGCCGCGCGCGCTGGCGACCTTGAAGCTTTTGGCCGACGGCAAGGTTCAGATCATTGGCGGCGACGCCGAGTTGTCCATGGAGGTCTTCGATCCGAACGATGGGATTTTTATCGCCAAGGCGCTCTTACCGCCAAACGCCGACCTCCTCGACGCGACATTGAGCACGCAAAGCCGCGCGGCGTTATTTTCACCATTGATCTCCCAAGACCAACTGCTGCAAGGGGTGCTGACGCCCGAAGAGTTGGCGTTGCTCGGTCGTGCCGATCAATCGATCACGGAATTGCCGTCGCGCAATCAAGCGCTGATCGCCGGCGGCATCAACAGCGCAGGCCAGATGTTGAACACCGCTAAGCTGGTGAGCAGCTCATTGGCGAGCATCACGACGGACAAAACCGATTACGCGCCTGGACAGATCGTCACGATCACCGGCTCAGGGTTTCAACCGAATGAGCAGGTCGATATCTATTTTCACGAATTCCCGGAGGAGTATCCAGATGTTTTTCTAACTACCTTTACAAACCAGCAGGGCAATTTCGTA
>DASSGE010001044.1:0-5008 GCA_035693605.1 Binatia bacterium | reverse complement strand
AGGATAGATGCTGGTCTGTGGATAATCCTTCTCCAAACGCGCCGAGATCACCGTCGAGTCTATGACACACTCACCGTTGTAATTGAGTGTCGGCACTTTGCGCTGATTGGTATATTCGAGCAGCGACTTGCGCTCATCGGCGCGCACGTCGATGACTTCGTAGGGCACTTTCTTCAGCGCAAAGACTACCCGCACCTTTTCGCAAAACATCGAAGTTTGAGAATTAAATAATTTTATGGCCATGGTTTCCATCCTCCCTTCTATTTATATGTTGGTCACCGGAGAATTCGCTCAAGGGACAACCCCGACGATCTGCCGGTGTCGTCTGTTAATAGTAAGCCATGCATCAAATCGGCCAAATTCTCAAGTCCGCGCGGTCTACTTTGTTGACCTTAGCCCGGTTCGTGAGTATTCTTCTGCAATCGCGAGGGTAAGATTTCACGAGGAATCGATGGCAAAGTACTTACAGTGCAGCGAGTGCGGCAAACTGGCCTTTTATTACGATGACTACGTTGGCACGGAAAAACCTTTTTACAGACGCTTCATGCGTTATCCGGAAGGCGAGGCTAAGCATGAACCGCCGCGCTGTTTCAACTGCGGCGGCGTGCCGCGCCTAATCCACGACAACATTAAGGAAGAAAAAGCCGCTGCGGCCAAGCACTAATCGGGCCGCGACTTTATCGACCCCGCGCAGCGATCGCCTTCAGGTGCTCTTGCACCACTTCACTCGGACACAGACCCAGAAATAGCTTTAAGCCGCCGAGGATGACCGCCAGGTCGTCCAGTTGTCCGAAACCGATAAGAAAGTCCGGCAAGAGGTCGGCGGGTAAGATCACATAGGCCAAGATCCCGGCCAACACCAGCTTGGGGCTCACGGAGACGCGCGGATCTTTGACCAAACGGGAAAACAATTTCACAAAGCTCGGCAGATGCCCGAGCAGCCGGAAAAAGTTGCGCCATCCCAGTTGACGTATCATTCCAGTCGGTTTCAGTACCATGTCCTCATCCGGAAACGCATTCGTATCAAAGGAAAAGGTGCCAAGATGACTGCCTCGTGTCTAGAGGCTTTCGACATTTGTTTGGCAGCGAACACATCGTACGGCACATCTACTGTGCGTCAGAATTTTGTGTCATACCCGATCGCGGATGTGCGAGCCATTGCGGCAGAGGTTTTGAGTGTTGAACCGAAAAAATTCGCGTGAATTTAGAATTTGGTGGAGCTGATGGGAGTCGAACCCACGGCCTCCTCGTTGCGAACGAGGCGCTCTCCCAACTGAGCTACAGCCCCACTAGTTAGGGATGGTTTTTAGGTACTCGCGCACTTTATCGTTAAGGTCTGGCCTTTTCAACGCATACGCTACTGTGGCGCGGACAAATCCAAATTTATCGCCAATATCATAGCGGTCGCCGACGAACTCACAACCGAATATTTTTCGTTCGCGGACTAATTGCTCCAGTCCATCGGTGAGTTGGATCTCGCCACCGCGCCCCGGCGGCAGATTTTCCAATATTTTGAAGATCTCCGGTCGCAGCACATAGCGACCGATAATCGCCATGCGCGACGGCGCGTCCTTTGCCAGCGGTTTTTCCACCGTCGCTTCAACTTGATAAAGTCGCTTTTTTATTTCTACCCCTTTAATTACTCCGTACTGCTGCACCTCGGCTTGCGGTACTTCCATCAAGGCGATTACCGACTCGGTGGTCTCTTCAAAAATCTTGATCAATTGGCGAATGGCTGGTACTTCGGCGTCGATCAAGTCGTCGGCAAGCATCACCGCAAACGGCTCGTCGCCGACAAGATCTCTGGCGCAGAGCACGGCGTGTCCGAGGCCCAACGGCTTTTTTTGCCGCACCGAAACCACTTCGGTCATCTCGGCGATCCGACGCAGAGTCTTAGCCATCTCATGATTGCCACGTTCAGTGAGCAACTGCTCCAACTCCGGCGCTTCATCGAAATGATCTTCGATGGCGTCTTTGCCGCGGCCAGTAACGAAGATGATTTCTTCGATGCCGGCATCCACCGCCTCCTGCACGACATACTGGATCGATGGAATATCGACGATCGGCAGCAATTCTTTAGGTACGGTTTTGGTTGCGGGCAAAAAACGCGTGCCGAGTCCGGCTACAGGAATTACCGCTTTGCGAAGTTTCATAAGATTGAATCAAGATCGCCGATTAGACGACCCGCTTGGTTTTTTTCTCTTCGATTTCCTGATCTGATTTGCACTGAATACATAAGGTTGTCACCGGGCGAGCTTTGAGCCGGGCAATACCGATTTCTTCGCCGCACTCTTCACACAGACCGTATTGGCCGGCTTCGAGCCGCTCTAGGGCCTCTTGAATCTTGAAAATAAGTTTGCGCTCCCGGTCGCGCATGCGCAACATCGAATTGCGGTTTGACTCCATCGAAGCCCTGTCCGTGGGATCGGGGAAGTTTTCTTCTTCGTCCATGGTACCGACGGTTTTGCCTGCCTCGGCGCGCAGCTCTTCAATTCGTTCGCTCAACATTTTACGAAAGTATGCAGTGTCTTTAGTGTTCAAAAAGCACCTTTTAAACGAACAATGGGCATTATAAGGCACGACGGCAAAACATCAACCGCCAAGAAAGGCGTCATTTAGCCGCAGTTCGCAGTCTATACTTCGGGCAGGGCGCGAAGGTCAACCAGGGCATCTAAAGTCGCGCGTGAATCACTCGCCGAAAGTACTTGAACGTGGATGGGCGAGCACGTAAATCTCGGTAGCTTTCGGGAGCATGGAACGATTTAGCATCAGCTGGGACTCTGTGAAGCGCTTAATCGGGTAGTGCTCTTTGGCGAAGCCGGCGAACAGCTCGGCTTGACGCGCAATATCGTAATGCATCGGAATCACTATCGGCGGTTTTACCTGATCGATCACCTTAACCACGTCTTCGAATCCCAGATTGGTCATCGCGTCGATCGGCACCATCATAACATCGATGCGCTGCAGTACTTTGACCTGCTCATCGGTAAGCAGGTGGCCGATGTTGCCCAAATGGGCGAGACACAGGCTGCCCATTTCGTAGATAAAGATCGAGTTAGCGATAGCGCCCCAATTGGCGCTGCGCTGGCTGGGAATGTTGACGATTGTGATATCTTTCACGCTCGTACGAATCGGTTGCCAGGTCTGCTTAAAAGTAATGCCGCGTAGAATCACCGGATTGCCGGTTACCGCGCCGGTATTATTATGGGTGACGTGATCGTTGCTGATGGTCACCGCGTCGGCGTGGATTCCCGGCGTGACGTTGAAATTAGGATCGGCAACGACTTTCGTTTGGCTGCCGGAATGAATCAGAAAGCTCGAATGGCCGTACCATTGGATAAAATAAGAGCCTAGCGCCAGGCCTTTTCCGTTGTTGCCGCGTGTCTGTACCAGATGGCGTCCGTGATGAAAGAAATTAACTACCGATGGATTGCACACGGCTTCGACAATTTCTCGCAGAGGCAGGAGTAAAAAGCTCGTGAGCGCGCCAATAAAACTACGTCGTTTCATTTCTCCTCCTCATGAACATCACGAGGCGATCGGCTAATCCCACTCGTGCAGCGCGCATCATTGCGACCGGCACTCTGTCCCAGCGCCCGCCGATTACAACACAAAGTTGACCGTCTCAGGAAGAGCAGCCTTTGCAAATGCCATAGAAGGCCAGCTGATGCGATGTAACGGTGAAACCTTCTTCGGGAAGCTTTGATGGCCGGATATCTCGTTGAGCTTCGACCAGCACATCGAAGACACGATCGCACACTTCGCAGATGAAATGCTGATGGCGCTGTACCAGCGGATCGAAATGTTGAGCGCGCCCAAGCATTAACACCTGCAGCTTTTTTGACACGACCAACTTCTGCAGGTTGCGATACACCGTGCCGAGACTGATATTGGGCAGCTTGCGCCGTACTCGTGCATATACCTGATCCGCGGTGGGATGGGATTTGTCATCTTTTATCGCCTGCCAGACCATCGACAATTGTCTGGTGTTCCGCGCCGGTTTTTGGACAGATGCCATACCTACTCCGCCAAATCCAGCGACAAAGATTCTTGCACCGCGGCGCTAAGAATTTTGCTGGCGCGGTAATTCGCATGGTTTACGACAAGTTCCGTCGGCGTACCTGCGATAAAGGCTTGGCGCGCTGCCGCGTCGAAGGGAAACCGCACATATTGCACAGCGCTGATCTTATCCTCTTTAGCTCTGCCCTCTTCGAACCGGCCAGGAACTCTATGAGAGCCGACCTTAAACATGACCGCTTCATCGATACCGAGGAACTTAAGTAACTCGTCGCGTAGATGAGTTTGGTCTTCGATCTCGATAAACAGGGTGGCGCTCAGTTCACCAGCGTTGGGAATCAGTTCGTTGTAGACCGCGATCTCGTCGCGAATCTTGTCGAGATCGGTAATCCTTTCAGCACGGAGCATCTCTTGGATTTGGAAGATCACGGTGTCGCGGTTCTCGAAAACTATCGAGATGTTATCTCCCACGGAGACCCGGCGAAGCTTTTTCTTCTCGATAATTTCTCGGCGAAATTCGTCGCGCACTTTTTCGTAAGCCGCAAAGCCCAAAATTTCGTCAAGAACAACTTTTTTCATGAGTCGCAGGGAACAAAGCGGCGGATAGCAACAGTCGAAATCATTCGCGCTACCCGCCGCACTCGTGATTAGCTCAGCGATGCATTAGCTACCGAGAGTGTCGAGACCCTTGGTAAATCGTCCCGCATGAGACTTTTCCGCTTTAGCCAAGGTTTCAAACCATTCGGCCAATTCCGGCAACCCTTCGTCACGCGCCGTCTTGGCAAACCCGGGATACATTTCAGTGTATTCATAGGTTTCGCCTTCCACCGCCGATTTCAGATTCTTCGCCGTGGTTCCGATCGGCACGCCTGTGCACGGGTCGCCCACTTCCTTGAGAAAGTCGAGATGCCCGAAGGCGTGTCCGGTCTCAGCTTCCGAGGTGTCGCGGAACAATCCACCCACATCCGGATAACCTTCGATATCCGCCACC
>DASSGE010001043.1:0-3075 GCA_035693605.1 Binatia bacterium | reverse complement strand
GCGCTCTTCGATGCCGGCTGCATGAAGCTTGTCAACGATGGCATGAAAGTCGTCGTCTTTCACGTAAAAGGCAAAGTGCCGGCCGCGCCAGGTTGCCTTGGTGACATCGCTTAGCTCTTCGACTTTGTTTAAAATCACGCTCTGCCCAGACGGCAGCGTGATTTCAGCCATGGCGTTATTCTGCGTCCGCACGCTGCCGTTCATAAAGCGCTTGTAGAACTCCACGCTGGCACCGATATCGGTGCTGTCGAAGTGCAGGTGGTGCAGCCGGGTCTTGGCGATGCCCGGCGTCTTGGTGATCTCCCAGAAGTTGCCCTCGGAATCTTGAAACACCAAGCCGTCGCTCCAACAGCAACCGGCGCCGCCCTCGTTCTTAAGTTCTCTAACGAAAGAGCTCCGCTGGCGAATCCGCTGCACCATACCGTCATACTCGGCTTCCGGCACTTGAAACGAATGACGCGGATAAGAGTTAACACTCTCGCGTTTCGGCAGCTGGTTCGAGCCTTGAGAAAATAGACCGATATGATTCTCGCCGAGCTTCATGAAAATCCGGGTCATCCTCGGCTCGTTTTCCGATTTTAACGTGCGCGCCCCCATGACCTCGGTAAAAAACTTTTCCGCCCGCTCCGGCTCCATGACCGCGACCACGAAGTGATCGAGATGGTGCACATCGCCATTGGCTTTGACATTGCCGCTCATAAGCTTAACTCCTTCTTCAAACTGATTTTTCGTCCACAGTCTGCTTTACTTCCGCTTCGGGAAAAACCACGAGGCGCCCTTTTGGCAGATGAACTATCACACTGCCATGCCCGATAGCGTCGTCCGATATACTCTTGACGTTGAGAATTCGTTCGCCGATCTTAACTTCGCGCATGACATGATCACCGAGAAAAAAAGACGTCGCCACATTCCCCGCCACGCAGTTCTCCGGTTCCGCCGCCGTCGTAAGCAATTTAACATCCTCCGGGCGAATGCCGACGACCACATTGTCTTCATACTGCTGAGCGGCGGCGATGACAAGCGTGCCGATCTCGGTTTCGACCCGGCCATCGGCAAGTATTCTACCATCGAGCCAGTTGATCGAACCGAAAAACTCGGCGATCTGCGAATTGGCCGGCGCGCGATATAGTTCGTGGGGATCGCCGATCTGTAAAATCTCGCCACGGGCCATCACCGCGATGCGATCGGCGAGCACCATCGCTTCGACTTGATCGTGGGTCACGTAAAGCGCCGTGATGCCCAATCGGTTGGCGAGCTTCTTGATGTTGGTGCGCACCTCTTCGCGCAAGCGCGCGTCGAGATTACTGAGCGGCTCGTCCATCAAAAGCAGCGCCGGATTGACCGCCAACGCACGCGCCAACGCGACTCGCTGCTGCTGCCCGCCGCTCAACAAGCGCGCCGGCCGGTTTTCGAAGTCGTCCAGTTGCACCAAGCTGAGCGCGTGGCGTATGCGTGTCTGCGCTTCGCTCTTGCTCAGCCGGGAGCGGCCATGCGTCAGCACCAAGCCGATATTCTCCGCCACGGTCAAATGCGGCCAGATGGCGTAGGATTGAAACACCATGCCGATCTCGCGGGCTTCGGGCGGCTCGGAGATGCGCCGGCTGCTCGAGAAAACGGTCTTGCCGTTGAGCGAAATTTCGCCGCCATCGGGTTTTTCCAAACCGGCGACGCTGCGCAGTAGCGTCGTCTTACCCGATCCGCTCGGACCGAGCAGCACGAAGAACTCGCCGCGCTCGACTTCAAGATCGATACCCTGAAGCGCCGCCACCACTTGGTCGCCAGATTGAAAATTCTTGCGCAAACCCTTGATCGAAATCACGACGCCTCGGTGAAACGGCTGCGCCGGCCGTAGTAGAGATAAAGAATCACCGCCGGCAGCATAAAAGCGAGCACGACTAAATTCGCCGCCGCCGCTTGGTTCAGACTGCCGCCCAGCCACAAACCCCAAACGATCATCGGCAACGTGATGTTGCCCTGGCTCGTCACCAGCACCGAGGCCATGGTCAGCTCGCGAAAGCATAGCAGCGCCATCCAGAGCCAGGCGTAGATCAACGCCGGCCGCAATAGTGGCAACAAAATCTTGCGCATGACCTGCCAGAGCGGCAAACCGCCGACAAACGCCGCTTCTTCGAGCTCGGGATGGATTTGCGCCAAGGAATTATTGATGATGCGAGTGGCGAAACTGATCCGGCTGATGGTGTAAACGATGATCAGAATCGCCAAGCTGCCATAGAGCGATACCACGTCACGCAATAGAAACAGCGCAGCGAACACCGCCGCGATGGCGAGGATCAGGTTCGGCACGGCGTGAGGTAGAAACGCGACGGCATCGAACATCACGCGCCATTTGAGTCCCGAGCGCAGCACGGTCCAGGAAATCGCCAAACACAAAATCAGCGTCAAGGTCGGCACCGTCACCATCAGCAGCACGGTATTCCAGGCGCCGTGGAAAAGCAGACCCCAAGGCAGGCCGTAAAAATTCTTGAGCGAAAGCTGCTCCAGCGCTTGCCAAGACGGCGGCTGGAAATAGCCCAGGAGCGAGGCCCAGATCAGCAGCAGAAATGGCAACAGCTTGGCGATGATGAAGAAGCCGCCGAGGAATAGCCAGGCCAAAACCCACCCGCGCCGGCCCAACTCTACCAGCCGCGGTCGGTATCCCTTGCCGGTGATCACCGCGTAGCGATGGGAAAATTTCAACGTGCGAAAATAACCCCAGCTCAATAGCAGCGCCAAAACGACCAACAGACTGCTCACGGCCCCGGCCATACCGTAGCTCGGCAGCTCTTCCTGCGGTTGGATTTTGTAGAAGATGAAAGTCGAGAAGGTAAAAATCTTGTTCGACATACCGATGATCGCCGGCACCTCAAAGGCCGACAAGCCAATGGTGAAGACATAGATCGACGCGGCGATAATGCCGGGAAACGTCAACGGCAACGTCACGTAGCGCAGCGTGCGCAGGATGCCCAAGCCATGCACGCGCGCGGCTTCCTCGAGCGCCGGATCCATGCTGCGATAGGTAGCGACGATCATGATAAACGCGATGGAAGAAAGCCCCAGCCCCTCGACCCAACCCAT
>DASSGE010001042.1:0-2979 GCA_035693605.1 Binatia bacterium | reverse complement strand
GTAAGCGCATGACTGCACTGAAAATATTGAAACTGTCATTGTCACCGTTGAACGAGCTGTTCGACTCGAGCTTCAACTGCTTAACCACGCGCGCCGCCAACGCTTGGCTTTTCAATAATGCGAATTGCGTTTGATAATAGTCGTAGGGGCCGGTTTCCAGCTGTGCGGGCGCCATATCGCGCACGCCCGTCACGACCGGGTTTTGCGGTTCGATTTTTAGGACGGCACTGGCAGTGTAGGTCGTCGGCGTGAAAAAGTTATAGAGCAGCGCGAGCGCCATTACGGCGCAAAAAATCACCGTGATTCGGCGCGCGTGTTTTCTGAGGATTTTCCAGTAGTCGCGCAGGTGAGTTTCACTCGATTGCGCGACGTCGTAGTAATCGACTTCGTTCAGCGCAGCGGCGCCGGACGATCTCGGACCTAGCCATCCCGGTTGATGCTGTGCAATTTCATTCGCCATAATATACCTACCTGCCAATGAATGATCCGGCCGAGACACCATTGATCATGGTCCCGACGAATCGTTTTACAAAGTATTTAAATCCGCTCACCGGTACATAAATAACATCGTCCGGCTGCAGTTGGGGATCGACAGCCTTGCCTGATTTCACGTTATCCCAATCAACCGGTATCGTCTCTGTTTCCGTAGGACCGCGCCGCCGCATGATCGCCACCGCGGCGTAGTCGGCAAGCTCGTGATCGACACCACCGGCCGTCGCTACCGCCTGGGTTAAAGTGTACTGCCGTCCGAGCGGATAAGAGCCCGGTTTAAGGACCGCGCCATCAACGAAGAACATGCCGGCCTGCGGTACATTGATGACATCACCTGCCTGCATTGGAAGATTGATAAAAGCGGCTTCTTTGCTATCGCTCGGAGCAGTCCCAGCATTGTTAGCCAGGACCATAAGGTCGACAACGAAATTCTGCCGTTCACCATTGATGTCCTGGCGATAAACATGGACCTGATTGCCAGCGCGTTCAGTAACGCCACCGGCCATGCCGAGCATATCGATCACCGTCTTCGGCCCGGTCAGCTCAAAGACCCCGGGTTTCTGCACAGCACCCATGACCGAAACGCGCTGCCGGTATTCGGTGATTAGTACCCCGACCTGCGGATTGCGGATGTATTTCGAATAGCGTTGCCCGAGCTCGCGCTGGAGATCCCCTGTCGTCATGCCTTTGACATTCACCTCACCCACCATGGGCACTACGATGACGCCTTGCTGACTCACCCGTAAAATTACCGTGCGCGGGGTCATCCGCACGTCTTGTTCCGGTATATTGTATATAGTCACTTGCACCAGATCGTCCGGCCCCATGCGATAATCGAGCGTCGAACTCGTGCCCTGCGACGCCCCCAACGAAATGAGCTTGTTGATCTCGCTAACCGGCGGAGCCGACTGGTTTCCACCCGCGCCTGCATTGGATTGTGGCGCGGTGGTGCGCGGCTGTGGCGCCACCGCGCAGCCGGCACACAATAAAATCGCTGCTAGCGATAGCGACTGGCCAGGACGCGTGTTCCTCGATTTCATAAAACTCCTCGTTTTCGGATTTCGGCGGACATAGCTCCGCCCGAGAATTTTTCGCCCTGCTTTTTTTGATGCACCTAGAGTGCGTTAATTCGCCGGAAGCGAGTTAACAGCCCATGTGGGCGGATGCATCGACTCTATGCCAACCCAGTCGCCGCCGATGTTGTCGAGCCCGAGACTGACTGCGACTTGCCGATTCATTAGATTGAGTAAAACCCGCACCCGGCCTTTAGCATCCGGTGGATCCTGGATGATCCCCAGCAACCCTTCGAAAGGACCGCCGGTGATCTCGACTTCCTGACCGCATCTGAGTTGCGAGCGAGCACAAATAACTCCGGATGGGTCAGCTTGCGCCTGCAGAAAACTCACGATCGTGGTCTCGAGCGGCACCGGAACTTCACTGAAACTGACAAATCTATGGACGCCCGGCGTCCACGTCACGTAGTGCGCGTCGGTCGCCATGTTGATGTGTACAAACAAATAATTGGGAAACAGCGGTACGATACGCGTTTTAGTTTTGCTGCCGCTTGCGAGCAACAATCGCGGAAAAAAACTTTCGATGCCTTTAGTGGCGAGATGAAACTGCGCCTGTTCCTCTTTGTTGCGTTTGCTATAGACGACGTACCAGTCGCGCAAATTTTCATGTTCCATAATCTGCAATAATGCGGAGCAAGCGTTATGCCATCAATGCTCCTTCGCTCGCAATTGCACAATTTCACAGGAGAAAATCATTCGAAAAATTTATCGATGTGAATTTCAATAAATCGTCGATCCGCCAGCTTTGGCGTGCAATAAACTTTTAGTGTCGCTATGTTCAACAGTTTCGAACTATTGAACGATTCAAGCCATCTTTGGCGCCTCTCGCCACATGTGGCGGACGGCTGACGTTGTTAGGATTCAGCTGTATGAAAAATGCTGACGGATACAGGATTAAAGACGAAGCAGTACAAAGGATATTAGCACCGACTCCTCGTAGGGTTTTTTCCGCCCGGAAGCAGAGGTAGCCGACACAGATATACCGATGGAATCATGCTGCTGAAGCGTTGCGCCGCAAGCGCTCGATCAACGCGGTGAGTTCCTCCAGACGAGCACGCACGTTAGCTTCAGCTTTGATAATCTCCTCGACCGAATCGTTGCGATGTACGGCATCTTCAAAGTCAGTCACAGCGACACCAAAAGCTTTAAGAAGTCGGCGGCTTTCGTCACTTGGCATATTCCCTCCACAATCGCATTTTTCTAATCAAGTTTGATCTCTGCAAATCTCTTACTCGATCGCCAAAGATTGCAACCGCGGTTCGATGCAGCGGTCATTCTGCTCGTCTTTTTTTTGTTCATCGTCCTATTTCTCGGACAGCGAACTGAATATGAGATCTCATTTTTAGTAATCGAACAGTTGCTGGAAATAGATTCGGTCAACGATCATTCGAATGGCGACTTTCCGGTGAGGGCA
>DASSGE010001041.1:0-9485 GCA_035693605.1 Binatia bacterium | reverse complement strand
GCCACAAGAAATCTGCATCCGCCGTCGCGGCTATCACAGTAAGAAGACTCGCGTTCCCGTCAGCGAATTTAGGTTTGCCCGGCTTTGAGAAGCAAGTTCAGTGCGATTTGCCGCGGTTACTCAGCGCTTCGGGATTTAGCGCGCGGGTAAGTTTGCCGTCCATGTAGTCGAGGATATTGGTCACGGCGTTTTCGGCAAAGCCTTCGAAGCCGGAATCGGTGGGCCAGCCCAGGTGTGGTGTCAGGACGACGTTGTCTAACTGGGTAAGCGGATGATTTTTCGGCAGCGGTTCTTCGACGAAAACATCGAGGGCGGCGCCGGCGATGGCCTGCTCTTTCAAGACTTTCACCAACGCAATCTCATCCACAATCGCGCCACGGGCGGTGTTGATCAGATATGCCGAGGGCTTCATCACGCGCAGCCGGGTTTCATTCAATAGATTTTTGCTGTCGTCGGATAGCTTCAAATGCACGCTGACGACATCGGCGCTGCGCAGCACATCTTCGAGCCTCATGAAGGTGGCCTCGGACTTAGCGGCCCTTTCCGGAGTCAATGTCGGTCCCCAGGCGATCACTGTCATGCCAAAGGCGCGGCCGATGGCCGCGACTTCCGTGCCGATCTTGCCCAAACCCAAAATACCCAGCGTTTTGCCCTTCAAGACGTAACCCAGCATTAGGGGCCACTCGCCGCGGCGCATTGCCTGGTCACCCCGTGAGATCCGCCGCATGACATCAAGCATTAAGCCGAAGGTGAGCTCGGTGGTACTATTTCCGCCGGGGGCTAAACTGACGACCACGCCGTGGGCGGTCGCTGCATCCATGTCGATGTGGTAGGCATGATTGCCGGTTTGGGAGATAAACTCCAGCGCCGGCAGTTGTTGAAACAGCGACGCGGTGAATTTTGTCCGCTCGCGTATCGGTATGAGCGCTTGGCAGTCTCTGAGGGCTTCCACGACTGCTGCTTCATTGGCCAATTTCTCGTGGAGAATCTGTACGTCGGCGCTTTGGCGCAACCGGGCGATGGCTGGTGTCGGCGCGATGGCGTGTTGGTAGTCGTCGAGAACGATGACTTTCATGTTTTCGTGCTCGCGGTTCGTGTTCGTGGGAGGCAGCCGGTAATTTCATGCCCATTACGAGCACGAACGACGATCACGATCACGACTTTTCGTCCTAGATCACCGCGACACCGGCGATCTCTATGAGATAATCGGGATGAGCGAGGCCTTTGACGATCACCAAGGTGCTGGTCGGGGAGTTCTTTTTGTACTGTTTCATCCGCACTTCGTTATAGCCGGCGCGGTACTTGCGGTCGACGATGTAAGTGGTGGTCATGACCAGGTTGTCGATGGTGCCCCCGGCTTCTTTGAGTACAGCGTTGATATTGGCATAGACCTGCTCGGTTTGCTTCTTAATATCGCCTTTGCCGACGACGTTGCCATCTTTGTCGCTCGCAGTCTGGCCGGCGATAAATAGCAGCTTACCGCCGGTGGTTTGGACCGCCTGTGTGTAACGCGGCCGAGGGTCGCTGAGCGCCTTGGGTTGAACGTCTTTGCGTGCCATGGGAACTCCCTTCGGGTTTTAAGTGGGACTGACGAATTACTCGATTGTTGGCTTTCGGACCCGCAAATCCGTCACTCCAACACTGCATTACTCCAATTGGCCCCCGCGTGTCTACTTGGACGGGTAGCGCTTGGCCATTTCATTGAAGAAGCCATCCTTTTCCATTTCCTGCAAAAAGCTCAAATCGACGAACTGTTCCGGTTTGAAATTCTTGGCGTTGGGCAAGGTCGGTGCCAGAACGTCGAGCATGAATTGAATGCCTTTCAGAGTTGGATAGGGTTTCTTCGGGATCGATTTGATATAGCCGTTGTAAGAGTCCTCAAGCACCGCGGGATCGTTGGTGCGCATGTATTTGGCAAAAACCTTTTGCGCCGCAGGTTTGTTGGCATATACGAAATAAATCGCCTCGACAAAGCCGCGCAGTGCGCTCCGCACCGTCTCGCGATTGCTGGCGATATACGCGCGCGATGTGGCAAAACCATTGCCTTGAACCTCGACGCCGAGGTCGCCGATGGAAACATGCTCGACCAGACCGGCGCGGCGCCCCAGCGGTGCCGCCGACGACGACAAATAGGTTGCATCAATTACACCCGACTGCACGGAGGCAATGCGCTCGGTATCGAGGCCGGCGGGTATCAGAGTGAATTCTTTAAGATCGACGCCGAGGTGGCGGGCAAGGATAATCGAACCGTAATGGGTTGCCGAATTGAACCCGGTGATGCCAATGCGCTTGCTTTTGAGTTGCTCCAGCTGGGTGATCCCTGGCCGGGTAAAGACAATCAGGTCGTACTTGGTTTCGACTGCGGCAGTGAGCACGAGGTTGTGGCCCTGGATCGTCGCCTGAACGACGGTGCCGATATTGACGATCGGCGGATCGCCGCTGACCAGCGCTTGGGTTGCCACTTGTCCGCCGCGAAACAAGATAGGCTCGACTTCGAGACCGTACTTGGCGAATAGACCCATCTCCCGCGCGACCCAAACGTTGCTCTGGCGGAAGCTCAGCGACGGGTAGCCGATTTTTATGCGCTTGAGCTGTTGACCGTCGGCAGTGTCGCCAATGAGCAGACTGGTGGCGACACAAAATAACAGAAGTAATTTAAAGTGAAGCGATGGGCTGCGGAATCTTGCCGACAACCTGTTACTCCAGAACTTAACCACTCCGATCTGCTCACTTGCTCGGATAGCGTTTCGCCATTTCATTGAAAAAACCTTCCTTTTCGAGTTCTTGTAAAAAGCTCAAATCGACGAACTGTTCGGGCTTGGCGGTCTTTGCCTGGGGCAGTTGCGGCGCGATCAGGTCGAGCATGTATTGGATGCCCTTGAGAGTCGGGTAAGGCTTTTTCGGTATCCATTTGATGTAACCGTTGTAAGAATCTTCGAGCATCTCTGGATCGTTGGTGCGCATATATTTGGCGAAGACTTTTTGCGCGGCTGCTTTGTTGGCGTAAACAAAATAAATCGCTTCGACGAAACCCTTCAGCGCGTTTTTCACGGTATCGCGATTACTCGCAATATAACTACGCGACGTGGCAAATCCGTTGCCTTGTACTTCGACCCCGAGATCGGCAACTGAGAATAGCTCGTTGAAGCCGTTCTTGCGTGCCGGCGCTGCCGCCGAAGAGGTAAAAAATGTCGCATCGATCCTTCCCGACATCATTGCCCCCATCCGTTCTGCGTCCGGACCACTGGGAACGAGGGTGATGTCCTTGTTGACCTCGAGATTGAGGTGCTGGAATAAAATATTGGCGGCGTTATGGGTGGCGGAGCCATAGCCGCTTATGCCGAACTTTTTGCCTCGGAGTTCTTCGAGTTTGTTGATACCTTTGCGGGCAAAAACGATCTGATCGTACTTGGTCTCGACGGCGGCAACCAGCACCAGGTTGTAGCCCTGCAAACTCGCCTGCACGACCGTGCCGATATTGACGATCGGCGGATCACCGGCCACTAGCGCTTGCGTTGCCATCTGGCCGCCGCGCAGAAAGATCGGCTCGACGTCCAGTCCGTACTTGGCGAACAGGCCCATTTCCCGCGCCACCCAAACGTTGCTCTGACGAAAACTTAGTGATGGATAACCGATGCGAATTCTTTTGAGCGGCTGGGTCTGTGCAATCGCAGTTGTCGCCACGCTAAACGCCATTAATAAAAAGAGACTGATTAACCGTAATGCTGTGTTCATGCGATGATGGTTCAAGTCCTTTCTTCGAACAGTTTCATACCAACAGATGATAATCATCGGCACCGGCGCCTCACCGCGCCGTTGAGGCAGGCAGCGTGCCACGCTGCTCGGCGGCGGCATCGGCAGCTCGTTTTGATGTAACGCGCGCGCGAGCAGATCCCGAAACGCGATACCGGCAAGCGGAAAATGACGCAGTGGTTATTTCTTTTAGAACCGGCAAGAGCGTCATGGTTTCATGCAGGCAGAATACAAGCAATTAGGAGATTCGCACGCGCGACTTGCGCACTTTTACACTCGATTACTGGCTATTACAAACCTGCGGGCGGTTTTCGCGCACTCCCGTTAGCGATAGAGTTCGGGGTCCGAACCTTTATCGACACCGGTGCGGATGTGAGGAATGACCGCGACGCCACCGGGGCGCCCTTGGACCATGAAGTCGACCGGAACAAAGCCTTGCAATAGCGGGATCGGAATCTGCACCCCGCCATACGCCGAGCCACGATCAGTACCCACGGCGAGCTGACTGCCGCCGAATCCCGCGGGCAGACCGCCGGTCATAGAGAAGCGGCTGGCGGATATGCTGCCCTGGATCGGCGGCAATTGATATTGGCTGCCGGGATTGCGCTCGTTCTCGGTGATCAGCTGGGCGTCGAGTACCCGGCGATAGGACGTGCCGCCGGCTTCCCGGATTAGTGTAAACGTCGTGTCCTCGCGGTCCTCCGAGCCTGAGCCACGCTGTTCACGTTCGCCGCGCAGAATGGTCGTGGGGACATTCCTGATGCCGCCGACGCTGTCTTTAGCGCGCTGGTTGGCGTCCGCCGCGGCAACCTGTTGATTCTTTTCGCGCAGCGCGATGAAGAAGCGCTCGGCCGTCGCTTTAGCGAGACGATGGCTCTGGCTGCGCACGCCCCAGGGAGTCTGATAAAAAACCAGCAGTTCGTTGTCGTTGAGTAAAACCGCGCCGCGGTCGGCGATTTCCATGTTGCGAGGATCGCCGTCGAATAACGTTGCCTTGAGTGCCAAACCGCGTGGACCCCAGATTTCCCGATGTTCGAGTAAGAATTGCTTGCTCATGCGCATGCCTTGATTTTCATCTTTGACGAGCGCGGCAAGTTTTTTGGTCGCTTCGGCAGCGGCGCTGGAGTTCGGATGATAGTCGATCACGGCCTTGAGATAGTTTTCTTGACTACTGCGCGAGGCCGATTTACTTGCGGCGTGCAGCAACGCGCGGGCGGCTTGCTCATTGAGCGCGGCGATTTTGTCTTTCGGCGAACCGGCCAATTCATGATAGATGAGGGCGCGCTCGACCATGCCGCGCTCTTCATAGGCGTCGGCGAGCACGCGGTAGACGTCGCTGGCGTTTTCCGACTTGGGATGGCTGCGCACGTAGGCGACTCCGGCATCGATCACCGGCTGTGCCGAAATCGGATTGTTGGTCATGACCTGAAAGAGATTGCGGCTCCATATCAAGGCGTTGGTCATGCCCAAGGTCGCAATGCCGCCCGGACCGGCGGCGGCCATAGCGCCGGCGGCAAATAACACGTTCTTGCGCAGGAAGTCGTCGCCCAGAAGAACATATTTTGCCGATTCCAATTGACGTTCGGTACGCGCGTCGGCGAACCGCGAGAGCAGATTGTAACCAGGACTTTGCAGCAAAGCCTCGGCACGTTCTTTGGTCACCGGTGCGGTTGCCTTGCGGGCGTTTTGTTCGACCGCCTTGCGCGCCGCTTCATGCCAGCCCTTCATTTCCAAAGCCACGGCCTCGGCATCACGGGCAGCATCGGCGAGCGGCTTTCCGGGATATTTTTTCTCGGTGTCGATGGCGACGCGTTGGATCAAATTGGCATCGCGCAAAGACAGCGCCTCCAGCAGCTTTCTCGTGTCGGCTTGCTGCTGCGGGGTCAAGTTTTCTTCGGCCCGGGCTTTGAGGCTCTGCCGGCGCGCCTCCTGGCGCTGATCCAACGTTTTGGCGGTTTGCTGTCGCAACTTCTCGGCATCTCGCGATCGGGGATCAAAGAAAACCGCCACTTGCGCGTGAAACAGCGCTCGATCGTCGTCGCCTTTGTTCAAGGCCTCTTTGGCTTTGGCCAGCTGTTTGGCAACCAGAACATCGCGCTTCTTTTTATCGAGCGATTCTATTTGCTTGCGTACTTGCGCGTTTTTCGGATCGTCGGGATAGCGTTTCAAGTGATCGAAGTCGCGGGCTAGAGCGCGCCGCTCTTCGATCGGCATATCGCGATCCATTAACGCGTAAAGCTGGCTTATGGCCGTCTCGGCGGCGGCGCCGATATAATTTCCCGAGGCAACGCCGACCAAATCGATGGAACCCAACATGCGATTGACCAATCCGCCCCAAAAATTGGTCGAGCTCTGGCGCATGAGCTGCTCGGATTGAAAATGATCGTCGCGGTTGATCACCGCTTCGAGATACTTTTTTCGTTCCGGCGTCGACGCGTCGCGCAGCGCCTGGCGATAGGCGGCGAGGTTTTTTTCCCGGTCCTGAATCGTGTTGTTAACTATATCCTGAGCGCGCTCCGTCAGACCGGTACCGGTGCGTTGCTCCTTCTGCAGCCGGGCATCTTCTTTTTTTAAGAACTCGAGATGATCCTGCAGCGCCTGGTTGCGATTGGTTAACGTATCGATGAGCAGCTCTCGGGCACGTTTGTCGACCGCGTCGGGAAAAAATTGCGGCGCGGCGGCCGGCGTTTCGAACGGATCGTACTCCGGCATCGGGTTCAAGATTTTTTCCAGATCTAGTTCACGCGCCTGGGCAATACAACGGGTCGGGGCACCGGTCAACAGGGCGAGGATCACGGCGGCCGCAAAGCCGCGAGTTCTATGCGTTGTCATCGATTTAGCCTCGTGATTTTTTCCAAGTAACCGCGAGTCGATTCGATCTTGGCTTGGGCTTCGAGTTTTTCGATCATGCCATCGGTTTGTGCAACCTCGCTGTAGAACTTCAAGGCGGACTTGGCGAATTGATCGAGTACGTTAAGATCGAACGCCAATCCCTCGGGATCGTACTGGGCAGCATAGTCTTTTGCAAGAATCATGTAAAAGTCGCCGAAATCGAGCAAATGGCGCTGATAGTTCTTGCTTTGTTGGTGCTTGGTGATCAGTTGGCTGTAGCCCAGGATTGTCAGCTGGTTGCCTTCTTTCAGGCGAAACCGATTGGCTTCGACGAAGGCGACCTTGGCGCGGTCGATGCGCTCTTCTTCAACCCGCGCGAGAAACTCATAGGGCGTCCCCAAATGTTTTTTGATGAGTCCGTTCCAAGCTGCCACTTTCTCATCGAGGCCGGCGATATATTTAAAGGGATCGTCGACCGGAATGGTTCGGTCGAATATGCGCAGGAAATTATCGAGAATCTCGGCCTTATTAGCAGCGTCGCTGCCAAGGGTCCCTGGGATTTCGGCGATCTTGCGGTAGAGCGCCGCGGCTTGGTCGTATTCGCGCAAGCGCTCCAATGCCAAAGCCCGATTGTATTGAACGATATCGCTGAACTGGCCGCGGTTCTTGGTTTCGTAATCTTGCAGGCGGGTCAGCGTCGCCTTCATGATGTTGATGCCGGTGACATCTTTGGGAATGGCAAAGCGGTAGGTATCTTCTTTAGCTAAGCGCTGAAAGTCTCGGACGATGTCGAGCAGATCTCCCGCCGGCAGATAGCGACCCTCCGGGACGGCGGCGTGAGCCCAATCGCCCAAGGGTAAAGCGCATAGGTAAAACACCAACACTCGAATAAGCAGCAGATGTTTAAGATGAGTGATTCTCAAGAGTGTGACGGCGCCAAGAGGCGTGCTAAAAGCGAAGCGCGACAACAACTTCCGCACTTGAGCTATTTTCCGAGAAAATCGCTTTAAGTCAAGCTCTAACGAATGCGTCTCGGTGCTTGACCACGCCAGGGAAGCGGACTACCCATAAAACATGCGATCGATAAACCGCTTCGGGTTATTATTTTTCATCGTTGCGCTGCATTTGACCGGCTGCGCTGACGGATTGTTCGAACCGGCTCGCCCAACTACGCCTTCGGCGCCGATTGCCGCACCTGCGCCGCCGTCACTACCCGAATACCGCGGTCCGTCGACCCGCTCGTTCTTGATGGGATTCACACGCTGGCCTGCGGACCTTACTCGCGAAGGCATGACCCTCGCGGAGAATTACGCTTACGCGCATAGTGATATTGTTTCTGTCACCTTCATCGGCGGCATCCCGTGGGCGGAGGCATTGGATAACAAGACTTATCCAGCAGATGTGCAAGAGAATCTAAAATACCGGCCTCCAGCGGGAAAAAAGCTTTTCCTTTCGATCTCGCCGTTGGACAAGGACCGACGCGGTCTAGCCCCCTATTGGGGCGAGACCGACAATCAGCCGTTGCCGCCGCCATGGAACCGGGAGGCGCTCAACAGCCCGCGGGTCAAGCGCGCCTATGTCAATTTCGTTTTGCGCGCGGTGGAGGCCATGCGGCCAGATTTTCTCGCCATCGGCGTTGAAGCGAACATGTTGCTGTCGCGCAACCCCGAAAGGTGGCGCCAGTACAAAGAACTTCACAGCGAAACTTACCGTGCCATTAAGAAGCTGCACAAAGGTTTGCCGGTATTTTTCACCACCGACGTTATTCACTACAAGCGTTTAGTGCGCGACGCCAAGGGTTCGGAGCAGGAAAAAGAAGTAATGGACTTGATGCGTTTTAGCGATCTGTTCGCGATGACCGTCTACCCGCATATGAGTTTGGAAGTGCCTCGACCGGTGCCGGCCAACTTTCTCGACTTCGCCACCCGCTTTAAGCGGCCGGTAGCGGTGGCCGAGAGCGGCATGTCGTCACAGGATGTCGACATGCGCAGCTATTCCACGCTGCTGCGCGGTTCCGACACCGATCAGTATCAGTTCACCGAACTGTTGCTCAAAACCGCCGCGCGGGATTACTACGAATTCGTCATCAACTTCGCCAGCACCGACTCCGATCGTCTGGTCGCGCGCCTCCAACCGCCGCTCGACGACCTGGCGCGTATCTGGGCGTACACCGGGATGCAGACCAGCGACCAGCGTCCCAAGCCGGCGTCGGCGGTTTGGGATGGCTACTTACGGGCGAAATATGAGCAGGTAAAGTGGTGGTAGAGCCTGGCGGTTTCGTGGCGTCTCAAATTACAAAATTCAGGTTCAGAACTCGGACTTCGGCCGAACGAAACGACTCTCACAATCGTTACCTGAAATTACGTCTTGATTAATGAATAGAATAGGATTAGCTCGCCGCGCTTTCCCGCAGCGAAGTCATGCCGTGTGCCTTTGGGAATATGGCAGACGATTCCTGGCCGAAGTTGGATTCGTTTTCCGTTGACACGTAGGCGGCCTGTGCCTTTGACAACTTGGCAGACGACGTCCTTGTCGTCGTGGTTGATCTCTTTCGGGTCTAACTTCTTCGACGGGCGAAAGGCGATCAGACCGCTGGTGAAATGTTCTTCGCTGAAGCAGTCGGCGTGGCGGATTTCATCGGTGAGCGCCTTCAACTTTTTCAGCGCTGAAGTGATTCTGATAACTTTCATGTGACTTGGGCGTGAGTTTTGAGCCGGAGATAGCAGCGGATTTGGTTTCCTATTCATGCTTCATGCCTATCGCCTGACGCTTTTTCCGTCACTGCCTCTAAAATTTCTTTGATCGCTTGCTCGGCTTGGTCGTTGGGGACTCGGCTGGAGCCGACGACTTTGTGGCCGCCGCCGCCGTAGTTCTTGAGTAGTTCGCCGACATTTACATTC
>DASSGE010001040.1:0-3667 GCA_035693605.1 Binatia bacterium | reverse complement strand
ATGAAGTAGGGTCTGCAGACCAAGGTCCGACTAATGATTTCCGAATCTTCATGTCGTTGGAGCTCTTTTTGGAGGGTGCCTAGCTCTTCTTTAGTTGTAAATAAACCGGCCGGCAGCACACAACGTTGATATTTTCTGTCTACCCGACGCTTCATGAATCCCGCTCGACCGCGGCAAAACTGCCTTATCCGTCTGATCCCCAAGTTGGATTATCGAGAACGAACTCGCGACAGAGATGGCCAATTCAGCCATGGTACACAAACTGCGCTAGCCTCAAGCCAAATTGAAATAGAGAGGGAGCGACAATGGGAAAGCCGGATCGAAGTGAAAAGATGGCAAGTTTTTGGTTGAACGTGTTCACTAACAGCAAGGTCAATGGCGCGGAGTACCGCGAGGATCGCTTACCATCGCATACTTGGTCTTGGCCGACGGACACTTATTTACAGCGCCGGCTGCGAATGGTGCGCGCCAATGCCGCCGACGAGCCGGTGATCGTCGCGCAGAATCCTACCTTGCGTCAGCCCATGCCTCAAGAAGAGCAGATAGCGCAACAACTCCACAGCCCCAGCGCGATACGACGACCGATGGACAATGCCAACCGGCCAAGCCGGAAAACCGGGAAGGAAAAAGGTTTGGTTGTTGAGTGGGAAGATATCGACGAGCGGTTAAGCTGGTTTGCCCGGCCGAGCAATAACTAACTTCTTGGCGCTCACGGCGATCATTTGTCATGGTTGTATTTCATTCCAGCTGGGTCGATCCCAGCGGTAAAGATTTCTCGCCACGCTTGTGACAAATATTTGGGCTCGGTCACTACGAACAAAATCACAGACCGCGGCCAAATTAAGGCGTATCACGCCGACGATACGCGGTTGCTTTACGGAGTCCAGCCGCTCTGGCTTATTTCTGTTTGTGCTTTCCGCAGGTGTGAAAAATCGAAAATCTCTTCCGGCCGCACTTCACGAGTCACGCCGGTGAATCGCTTGCTGCGCTCGATGACAATTCTCTGCAGGCGCTCGTTGATGGTGCCGTCCTTGGCGACGGTCTTCATGTGATCGTCGTAGACGCGCGCCATCAGATCGCGATCCTTTTGTCGAGTGAACTCCATGATCGCTGTGATACTTTCTTGGCGGTGCGCTTGATAGACGCGCTGGCCTTTGACCGTCGCGCGCATGAAGCGGCGCACCAGGTCACCTTGGCGCGTCAGGCGGTCGTCGCTTGCGACGATGGATGCTTGGATGTCTTCCAAATGATCGGCAAAATTGAAAAAGGTCGCATAGCCCAATGACTGCGCTAAGAGGCTCGATGGCGGGCTCAGCGACGCGGCATCGATGCTGCCGGCGCGCAGCGCGACGTAGCGTGCGCTGGTCGAACCCACCGGTACGAAATTCACGTCTTTCTCCAGATTCAAGCCGAACTTGGGTAGTACCTCTTTCAACCAACCATAGTCCAGGCTGCCGACGGTCGATCCGCCAACCCGTTTGCCGCGGAGCTCCGCGATGTTTTTGAACCCTGGCTGGGCCATGAAGCTACCGGGCGGTTTGTCGTTGAAGACCATGAGGATTTTCAACTTAGCGCCCTGCACGGCTGCGGTCGGATTGCTCGCCGAGCCGAACTCGACGCTGTTGCCAATGAGCGCCCTGGTACTGGTGAGTCCGGCCATCAGAATCACTTCAACTGTCATGTCTTCCTCGGCATAGTAGCCGCGCTTATTCGCGAGCACGATGGGAATGTACGATGCGGAAAAATTGGAGATCGCCACCCGGACTTTTTCCTGGGCATCAAGTCGATTGCTGAAAAACGAAATATAGACCAGGGCGATTGAAAATATCAGTTTGCGCATGCATTTATCCGACACAGTGGTTCGCCGGCATTACAGCTTGGGAACTTTCAGTGTCTTACTGACCATCGTGCAGCCGTTGGCAAAAAATAATAGCGCGAACGGATGGAAGCCAAGGCCAGCGAGCTCGAATTCGCCAAAAGGCAGGTGCTCGCCGGTGCGTCCCAAGGAAAAGCACAACGCCAGCAGCGCAACCAACAGAAGGCTCGAAGGGATCGGCGTGCCTTCGAAATATTTAACTTTGCCGCTGTCGTCGCTCAGTTGTCCCGCCGTCACGTTGTATCGGGCCAGCCGGCTGATGCCGCAAGCAACGAAGAAAATCAAAATGATAACATCGAAGCCGCCGCGCAGCCCTAAACCATAGCCGAGTGCAGCAGGGGCGACCCCGAAGCTGACAATGTCTGCGAGCGAATCGAGTTCCTGGCCAAAGGGAGAATGTTCACCGCGCCGACGCGCGACCCGGCCGTCGGCAATATCGAAGAATAGCGCGACGCCCACCAGCGTGAGAGATAAGTACACGCGCCAGTCTTCCGCTGTGATCAAATAGCTCATCATAACCAGGACCGCGGCCATGCCGGCCGCGGCGTTTGCCAAAGTGATCAAATCCGCGGCGCGATAATCGCGCAGCATCGAAAAGTGAACGCGTTTTAAAGTAGGTTTCCTGCGGGCCATTGGTGGTTCTATGTGATATCGATGTGGCACGCTAGCACAGCCTTTGCGGCGCTGTCCAATCAATCGCCAACAACGGAATTGACAGGCTGGCGTGACGCTGCTTAGATGCGCCCAGCAAGATCCGATTCTCATTACATAGAGGAGGGGCCATGGCTACGACTCAAGGCAGACCTGCCGATCATTGGCCGATCACTACGAAGAATGTCGCACTGATTCTCGTCGATATGCAAAATATTTGGGTGCATCCTCGCGGCGCGCGTTACTTGCCGACTTCCGAGGACATTGTGCCGAAAATTCAGCGGCTGGTGCGATTCTGCCACACGAGCAAAATGCCGGTGATCTATCTTCACACCACCAAGCGGCGTGATCTTGCTGACGTCGGTATCTTCGCCGATATCAAACCGCAAACCCATGACGCCGATGATGAATGGAGCAATTTCGAGGGCACGCCCGGGGCGGAAATCTACGAGCCGGTGAAACCGACAGTGGACGATATTGTGGTCAAAAAGTTTCGTTACAGTGGTTTTTACGGCACCCAGTTGGAGAATCTCCTGCGCGCGATGGGCCGTGATACGATCGCCATAACCGGCGTAGCGACCAACGTTTGCTGTGACAGCACGGCGCGTGACGGCGCCATGCGCGATTTCAAAGTCCTGTTCCTGTCGGACTGCAATGCGTCTTTTTCTCAAGCCGAACAGCAGGCGACGCTCGATAATTTCGAAAAGCACTTTGGTGTCGTCATGGATTCGCATACCTTGATCGAGAAATTGTCGGCATAGGAAACAACTGAACAAAGTTTGGAGGGGTCATGAAGAGAAGTGTTTTAATCCTTTCGGTGGCGCTGATGCTGGCGGCGATGGCTCATGCTGCCAATGCGGCCGACGCCGGGTTTGACGAGAAGGCGATCGCCAGCTTTTACCGCGGTAAGACGATAACGATACTCGTCGGTCACTCGGCCGGCGGCGGCTTCGATACTTACGCCCGGGTCATCTCGCGCCATTTCGGCAAGCATATCCCCGGTAACCCCAACATTCTCGTCAACAACATGCCCGGCGCGGGGACGCTGATTTCGGCGAACTATACCTATAATCAAGCGCCCAAGGACGGCACGCTTATCAATAGCTTTGACGGCGGCATCGTGCCTATGCAGATTTACGG
>DASSGE010001039.1:0-5864 GCA_035693605.1 Binatia bacterium | reverse complement strand
AAAGTCAGCCTGTTCCGGTTTGGAAATTTCAGGAGGCACTCATGTGGTATCTAGTCTTGCGCCAGCCGACTAAACCGCGCGACCAGTGGACGGTGTCATTGGATCAGCATCTCGTCTGGATGAAACAACAGCATGATACCGGAAAGATACTTTTTTCCGGGCCGACCACCGATAGGAAGTATGGCATTTATGTGATCCGGGCGGATTCGAGGGAAGAGGCGTCGCGGATTGCCGGCAGCGATCCGTACACCGCGGCGGGCTTTTGTTCCTTCGATCTTCTTGAGTGGGAAGTCCATCAGATCATGGGCGCGGGAAATTTTACCGCGGCGGGGTTGGGGCATAAATGAGGATGACCGGCATTGCGCAATCGCAACAGGCGGGGGAAAGGCATGAAGCTTAAGGGACCAGGCGTCAGTCAAAAGCACTCACTGCGATTTGTTGCATCGATCGTGGCGACGTTTACAGCGTTTTTAATTCCATCTGCGTCGCTGGCTCAGACCGATTGGAAGAAGCAGTGGGACGCGACGGTCGAAGCAGGTCGCAAGGAAGGTGAGGTGGTCATTTACGGGCCACATAATCCGGCCTACCAGCAGATCTGGGCGATTTTTCAAAAATCGTATCCGGAGGTAAAATTTAATTTCGTGCCGGGCAAGGGTTCGGATCATGCGCAACGCATCGTTGCCGAGCGCCGTGCCGGCAAGTACCTGGCGGATTTGATCATGGGCGGATCGTCGACCTACGCCGCCTTTGCCCCGGGCACATTGGAGCCGCTCAAGCCGCTGTTGATTTTGCCGGATGTTAACGACTCGAACAACTGGTTTGATGGCCGCTTACATTTCGCCGATGCGCAGAACAACGCCGGGCTGATCATTTCCGGTGAGATCGGCACGCGCCGGGGTTCCTACAACACCAAGTTACTCGATCCTAAAGAGGTTCAGTCATGGTGGGACCTGCTCAAACCCAAGTTCAAAGGCAAGCTGGTGACCTTTGATCCGCGCGTGCCGGGCGGTGGCGGAGAGACTTTCATGTTTTTCTACTATACGCCGACTCTTGGGCAGACTTTCATCACGCGGCTGCTAACCGAGACCGACATTCTCATCACACGCGATCTTCAGCAAGGAACAGATTGGCTGGGCCAAGGCAAGGTGCTGTTTCAGATCGGCAGCGGCCAACCGGTGATGAAGGCGAACAAGCAGGGATTGCCAGTAGACCTGATGCCCCATGCAATGAAAGAAGGCGACATCATGGGCGGCGGCTCCTGCTGCCTCGCAGTCATGAGCAAGGCACCGCATCCCAATGCCGCCAAGTTGTTTGTCAATTGGGTACTTTCCCGCGAAGGACAAAGCGCCTGGCAGAAATATACCGAGGTGAATTCGCTGCGCGTGGACATTCCCAAGACGGACCTGCCGCCAGACGACGTGCCGCAAAAGGGCGTGAACTATTTCATGCTCAATTCGGCGAAATACAACGGTATGGAAGGGCGCAAGGCGCTGCATCAGATCGTCGAAGACGCGCTAAAAAAGGCAGCCAAGACAAAATAGTCGGGTAACCACAACTCTCCCGAAGCGCATCGAGACGAGTTCGGACCACCAACTAAGGGATATGCGCGCGACGCGAAAGAACCAATGGAAAAGATTGGCTTGATTGGATTGGGAAATGCTGGGCGGCCGATGGCCGAGCGGATTCTGTCAGCAGGTTATTCATTAAGGGTATTTGACATAGACCCCGCAGCGGTTGCGGCGGTGGCGCAGCTCGGTGCGCAGACTGCGAGTACGGCGGCGCAAGCCGTGGCCGATATCACCATCACTTTGGTGCCGTCGTCGGTTGAAGTGAAGAGCGCGGTATTTGGCGTTGGCGGTGCGTTCGAGGCACTGCAGCCGGGCATGGCGCTGGTCGATTTAAGCGGCACCGACCCAGACTGCGCCAGGGAATTGCAAGAACGCCTGCAGGAAAAGCAGGCTACCTTCATCGGCGGGACGATTCATGCCAGTGGTGCGCCCGCAGTGGTCATCCCCAAGGGGCAATTTGCCATTGTCATCGGCGGCGCCAAAAACCAAATTGAGCCGACCGCCAAATTTTTAAACGCCGTCGCGCAAACGATTGTCTGCCTGCCCGAGCCCTGGATGCCCAAGGTGTTTAAGATTGCGATCATTTTATACTCCACCACCAATAATATCATCAGCGCGGAAATCTGTTCCTGGCTCACGGCCCAGGGCGCCGACCCTAAACTCTTCCTCCAACTTATGCAGAGCACTGGCTCGCCGGCTTCAGCGGCGCGGCTGGAAGAGTTTATGAAACGTAACAATAACGATGGCGGGGCGCTCAGCAATAGCTATAAAGATTTCCGCCAAGCCTTGAATATCGCTGCGAAGCTGGAGTTCCCGATGCCTTTAGCGTCGATGGCCAATCAAATTCAGGAAATGGGCCGCGCCGCCGGTTTTACGCGTTTTAACAGCCCAGCGGCCATCGGTAAACTGTATGAACTTCTTACTGGCGAAGATCTGAGCGGGGCGACAATGAGGTCGAAAAAGCGCATCCCTGAAAGCAGAGAGCCACAGGTAGTTTGGTTGGGTGAGTGACGCGTCACCTCGATTTGACCGAGGTATTTCACTAGCGGCGCTGTTTAGGCCAGCAGGCGCCCGAAGCCTGGAACGGGTGCTTTGATCCCGAGCGTTTGCATCACCCACCACAGTGACGCTGCGGTGGATGCCACCACTGGCAGCTGGGTATCGTTTTCTAACTCCTGCACATATGCAACGGTGCGCCAGCGACCTTGCAGTAGCAGGCTTTCGACAGCGGGATTTTGCCGCCAGAGCTCGCGGGCGACTTTGTACGAAGCGTAGTCCGGCAGTTTTACCTGGTCCACGGGTTTGGAAACCTCCAAGCCCTTAATTGCCAACACCCTGATGCCGCCGTCTTCGTAGTATTTCTTTACCGCTTGATTGATCGATTCCTTATACGCCGTAGCGACGACCGTGGATGTCACCTTTAGGTGCTTGAGGGCTTGCACGGTGGCGCTCATCGCCGTGCTGACCGGCAACCCGACTTGGCGCGAGAGTTTAGCCACTACCTCCTGCTCTATGGCATAGCCGCGCTGAGTACCGAGGGTTATGCCGCCCATCAGGATCGCGTCACATTCTTCTGCCTTAAAGATGTCCAGACCAGCACCAAGAGCATCGATCGCCTTGTTAAATTCCGCTTCGGTATGAGATTGGACGTTCAAACCGGAAGAGACAATCGTGAAGCCTTCGGGAAGAATCCGATCCCAATCCGAAGGGGTTTCAAATACCGATGGCGATAAGTAACCGATGCGCGCTTTCCAACCTGCCATTTTGCCCTCCTCTCAAATGAGCACGTTTGTCAAAGAGATCTTAATTACCGTAAGCGCAGTCGGATAGGAAGCGGCGCAAGCGTGTTGCGGTTCGACGTTCGAACCGACGGTGCCCGGTCAATCGGCGGCAAATCCTTATAATATTTGACAGACGGGATGGTGAAAATGCTATTCTCAACGTCTAATCGACAGACATCCCATGGCGTTGGTTGAGATCTCTAATAGGAAGGTTTATTGGTATTCGGAAACTGCTATGAATTTTAAACCGAACGTTTGTCGAGTTTTGACCCTTAAGAATATCTTAGCCTTTGCCCTTTTCGCCTTAACCTGCGCCAACAGCCCAATTGCGGCCGTCGAAGCGCCAACCCCGGAGTTCAACCGGCGGGCGACCGCGACAGCACAGATTTTGGCGGGTATTACGCCCAACCCGGCCGACCCGGCTTTGGCCCGGCTGCTCGAACTCGATGCCTGGAAAGAACATCAAAAATGGATGATGGCGCAGTGGTCTGAAGTGCGTGGACGCATCAAGACCGTGGAGTCCTGGCGTGAGCAGGAGCTGAAAATCGCCAATGCGTCAAAAAAAACCCTGCTCTATCCATTCAGCGGACCGGACTTTTTCAACGCTTACGCGTTCTTCCCGGATCATTCGCGATACGTCTTTTTTAGCTTGGAACGCCCCGGCGCTTTGCCGGACCTCGAATCGGTGCCGGTGCAACAGTTTGCCAAGCTGCTGACCGATGTGCGCAGCGCGTTTCGCGATATCTTCGAACGCAATTATTTCATTACTTCCTACATGAGCAAGCAGCTCACTTCACCATGGGTGCGCGGCACCGTGCCGGTAATGGCAACTATGATGGCTTTGATGAATCGACGTATTATCCGCATCGAGCCTCTCGATCTTTTTCCCGATTTGACCAAGACGTATGAGCCGCCCGATGGACAACGGCCGCGCATGATGCTGCGGGGGGTGCGAATCGAGTTTTCCAACCCGGCAACGGCGAGCGCGCAACAGCTCTATTATTTTTCTTTGGATGCAACGGATAAAGCTCTGGAATTCTATCCGGACTTTCTCAATTGGGTCGGTCAGAATCGCCCCGCCAGTGCGCTGATTAAGTCGGCATCGTATCTGTTGCATGACAGTCAGTTTTCCAAGACCCGGGCGATGGTGTTGGACTCTGCTGACGTCTTGGTACAAGACGATACCGGAATTCCGTATCGTTACATCAGTCAGTCTCCTTGGCAGGTGAAGCTCTATGGCAAGTACCATAAGCCGATCAAGCCGATGGCGTATGGCTATCAGAAGGACCTCGATGCGGCCTTCAAAGCGAAGGTGCAAACTAATGAATTGCCGTTTCCTTTTGGTTATCATTGGCGCGGCAGTCAGGGTGGACTCATACTCGCCAATCGGGAACGTAATTCGAACTAGTCTGCGAACTTCACTCCTCCTCAGCTGTCTTGTCCTTATGGCACAAGGCTGCGCAACTCAAATCGCGCGCCGCTCGCTAAAAACCAGCGATGACGTCGAGCTTTCCGTACTCGAAGCGGGCCGCGAACACGCCGGCAGCGAGAAGCTCAAGATCGTCATGGTTCCCGGATGGTCGATGCCGGCAAGCATCTGGCAGCATCAACTTGACGAGTTTGGCCGAACCTATCATACACTCGCCATCGATCCGCGCGGCCAGGGTAAATCGCAAGTGCCCGCAGATGGCTTCACTGCTGAACGGCGTGCCAGTGATATCAAAGAACTGCTCGATCCGCTAAATAATGTTCTATTGATAGGTTGGTCGCTCGGCGCCATCGAGTCGCTGCAATACGTTTATATGTACGGGCCCGGCCGGTTGGCGGGTATGGTGCTGGTCGACAGTTCGGTCGGCGAGGAGCCGGCACCGCCGCCGGGCGACACTTTTCTGCAAGCTCTGCGCGAAGATCGCGACAAGTCTCTGGATGGCTTCGTCCGGGCAATTTTCAAAACTGCTCGGAGCGACGCCGAAGTCGCCGCAATGGTCGAAGAGGCTAAACGCATGTCGGTGGATCAAAGCATCGCGTTGTTGTCTTACCCGTTCCCACGTACTCACTGGAAAGACATCGCACATGCTTTTACCAAGCCGCTGCTTTACGTTGTCACGCCGCAGTTTGCGGAACAGGCGGCGAATCTGCAGAAACACCGACCAGGCACCGAGGTGGAAGTCTTCACGGAGGCCGGCCACACCTTGTTTGTCGATGAGCCTGAACGCTTCAACGCGTTGATCCGCAAATTTGCCGAATCGCTACTGCGCTAACGTCGTTCATTAGTAAATTTCGTTATTGATTTTGCAGGTTTCCCGTCGCCAGCGCTCGATGCATACCGACCCACGGGTGGCAATTGCGGCAAATATTTGGAGCGTTTTACTGACTTCGGTGGTTGCACCGATGCGTTGGTTGGAGTTTCGGGTTGGCCGCGGAGCGGAACTAGGAATCGTTAATTATTAAGAGCGAGTTAGCTCACGGGTGGGTCTGCGGGCCGAAGCAGCAAAGCGTCGGGAACGGCCTCCTC
>DASSGE010001038.1:0-2836 GCA_035693605.1 Binatia bacterium | reverse complement strand
GAATCGTTGATGGTCACGGATGATCTGATAGTGCAGCGGGGTATGGGTTGGCACATTGCGAACTGCGGCGTAAAGTTCAACGCGATCACTGAGTGGCCGTCCGCCGACGGCGACAACTTGGTCCAGAGGCTGAAGTCCCGCCGCGACTCCAGACCAGCCTGGTAACGCATACGGACCGACAGTTAAGTTTTCGTGAACGAAAAAGCCCGGAAAAGGTCGACCGATCCAACGTCCTGACGAAACAATCGATTCGCCGATCAGCAGAGCACCAAACACGCCGCTTAGAAAAAGCAGTAACCATCTTTGCCAGCTCTGGCGATCCATGGCACCCCCAGCGTCAAAGTGCACAGTAAGAAAACTTCGATTTATCAGGGAGGCTCGATCGCTGTCAAGGAAACGCGCTGGATAGACTGTGACTAGCGCTCAACGGAAAATGACCCGTAATAGGCACTACAACTGCGTCAAATCTTGGCGATAGTTTCACTAGCGAGAACAATTCGAGTCTGGCGACCGAGAATTTCAAGCAAAACCGCCACTCGCTCGCTTCCTTTGAGCTTTTGCTCAAATATCGCCTCGAGTCCGGAAAACGGCCCCTCGTTAATCCGAACAGCGTCACCGGGCTTTGCCTTTACTGGATCCACTTGCGCCACACCGCCGGGACAGCGCTCGCGCAATCCCTCGATGATGTCTTCGCTGACTTCGGCAATATGGCTGCCAAACGTGAGAAAGTCTTTCACACCGGGTGAGTAACGCGCTGACTTTCCCGAAGCCACCATATCGAGCCGGCTAAATACATAGCCGGGGAAAAGCGGCACCTTGACCCAATGGAACCTGCTCCCAATCCGCCGTCGAGCCTGCATCCAGGGTAGAAACACTTCAAGTCGCAAATCGGTCAAGCGCTTCTCGACATCGCGTTCACGATTGACTTTGGTTTGAATAGCGTACCATTTAAGCCCCGGTTCAATTTGCAAAGCATGCTGAATCATTTATGCACGACACTCCATAACGAACGGGATAAATTAAACGCAGCTGATTGTATCAAACCCGAACGACTTTGATACTCGCCTATTCAGAAATAGAGTTCGATAGTAGCGAACCCGAGCGTCTTACCTATAATAAAAAGCTAGCCATTCTCCTCGGCCTAATATTGATCCTTCGCCCAGAAGCGATTGCGAACATCAGATTTAAGAGTGAGCTACAATATGTATGCGATACATAAGAATATCACTATAACCATTTATAATATAAAGTTATTTTTATATAAACCTTGACCATTGGCGATATTTCCTATATATGTGAAGAAGTTATATTTTGCTTCGGCTGACGCAGATTTATTCACAGTCCAGTCCGAATCGGAAAGCGATTGATGGCCATTTATACGACATTGACAAAAAAAGAGATTTCGAACATCGCGGACGAATTTGTGCTTGGCGACGTTGTGTCATTTGCTGGGGTGAAAAATGGCTCGGTAAATACGCATTATTTCATCGAGACTAAAAAGGGTAAATTCTTTGCCAAAATCGACGAGGTCAAGGGCGAACTTGAGGTAAAGCAGGAACTTGACCTTCTTTTGCATTTGCGAAAACAGAACTATCCCTGCAATCAACCGCAAAAAACTAAAACGGGTAGATTTACCATCGATTTACAGGGCAAGTGTCTTACGGTAACGCGCTACATAGACGGGGTGGAACTGCCAATTAGCTCGATTACCCCCACTCACCTGAGTGCGATCGGTCATGCACTGGCCAACCTGCACCTACTTGGCAGAAGCTACAAAAAAGGCATCGATAACCGTTTCGGTTTCAACCGGATCGTTGGAATTTATCGTGATGTCCGTCGGCAATTACCCACCCACCTGAAGAACATTATTCGAGTTCTCGACGATGAATTCGGCTATTTGGAGAACTACCTGGATAACAATTTGCCAAAGGGCATCATTCACGGCGACCTCTTTCCCGATAACGTCAAGTTCAAAGGGAACCGCCTTACGGGGGTGATGGATTTCGAGGCTTCTTGCCGGGGCAAATTGATTTACGACCTGGCGACTGCGGTCAACGCGCTGTGCTTTGTCGACAACCGCTATCAAATCGAGCGTTTTGAAGCATTGATTGCCGGTTACGAAAGCCTCCGCCCGTTGTCACTTCCGGAATGGGACTCTTTCCCAAACGAACTTAGATTTTCCGCTCTGCGCTTTACCGTAACCCGGATTAAAGATTTTTTTCTCAAAAAAATGGACGAAAACCAGCGGGTGTACAAAGATTACAAAGAGTTCTATGACCGACTGCTGATCTTGAGGCGGGAAAAGAGTGGTGGCATGGAAGATATTCTGTTGGCGATGGCGACCGGATACGACTACCGAAAGTATCAGAAATCCAAGCCTGCTAAATAGTCCGAAGAAGGCTTGCGAAGCGATCAGCCCTAAACCTCTAGATTTCTAATCTTCGTTTGAGTATCGCGGCGGATCATACGAACTAGCATCACCAGGGTGATCACTAATCCCACTGCAAACAACAGCCGACCTCCCGTCAAAACGACGTAGAAAAAATTCAGCTTGACCCGAGCCGCGTTGTATTTTTCGCGATTTTCGGTTAGACGACGCAACACTTCTTCATTACGCTGCTGATCCAGCTGCTGGAAATTGCGGTATGAGTCCTCTAATCCGGTATGAGCAGTTTTAAGCAACAAGTTTTGATATTTAACCGTTTCGATCGCACCGACGACCCAGTTGCCAACTCCAAAAAGCAAACATGTAAGCCCGGCGATCATGGTATAACTGGAGTAAAGTTCTCGCACTTTCATGCAAATTCCCGTTTCGATAATCGCTGAAGCGATCGGA
>DASSGE010001037.1:0-3036 GCA_035693605.1 Binatia bacterium | reverse complement strand
GATCCGGATTGGCGCTTTATGCACTCATCACCAATTGGAAACTTCGCCGCTGTTGCAGCAGAAGTTGCCGTCACTGGTTAAACTGGAACAGAACGTTGCCAACGTGCGTGTACGGCAGGCTGGCTCGATCGGCGGTAATCTTTGCTTCGCCGAACCCCATGCGGATCCGGGAACTTTGTTTATGGCATTGGGCGCGAAAATGGTTGCCGAAAAGAGCTCCGGCAAGCGCGAGATCGCTGCCGAAGATTTTTTCGTTGATGCTTATGAAACTTCGCTCCAAAGCGATGAGCTTCTCAGCGAAATCCGCGTACCCACACCCGGCGCCAACAGCCGCAGCGCGTATCTTAAATTCGGCTATTTGGAAAGGCCGAGTGTCGGTGTCGCGGTCGCCTTGACGTTTGACGGTGCCACCGTGAACGACGTCAAAATCGCCGTCGGTTGTGCCGGTCCGGCTCCGCGGCGGGTTGCCGAAGCCGAGGCTTTACTGAATGGCAAGAGCAAGGATGAGGCAGTGCATCTTTTGCCGCAGGCAGGGACGATTGCCGGCCGCGCATCGGAGGCAATTAGCGATCTGCATGGTGCGCAAGATTATAAAGAACATATCGTCGGCGTGTTATTGAAGCGGGCGTTCACCAGTATCGTCAGTTGATTACGCCGGGTAGTGACCTCTAGCCAGGAGAATTATTCATGTCCAAACCGCTGACGCGGCATGCCGATGTGCAAACCATTTCCGTGTCGTTTACGCTCAATGGCAGGCTGCAAGAAATCGAAGTCGAACCGCACGAACTGCTGCTCGATGTCGTGCGCGAGCGCCTGGGATTGACCGGCGCGAAACGTTCCTGCGACGTGCAGGTGTGCGGTGCCTGTACTTTATTGGTCGACGGTCGGCCGGTAAGCGCTTGCACAACTTTGGCTTTCGAGGTGCGCGGCCGCTCGGTGCTGACGATCGAAGGGTTGGCTGAAGATGGTAAGCTCCATCCGCTGCAAAGTGCCTTCATCGAGCATGGTGGCTTTCAGTGCGGCTTTTGTACCCCTGGTATGCTATTGGCGTCAAAGGCGCTACTGGATGAGAATCCCGACCCGAGCGAAGCCGAACTGAAGCACTTCATGCACGGAAACCTCTGCCGCTGCACCGGTTATAAGAAGATTATCGAGTCGATTATGGCTGCAGCCAAGGAGATGCGGGCTCGCTAGCGCTCCCCGACAAATTCAATATTCCAGATTACATATTCCAGATTTAATTTATAATCTGGAGTTGGAATCTGAAATAGCTCACGTAGCGAGCTCTTTAGTCCTCGATTCCGTATTCTTTCCACCTGCTCGCGACCAGATCCAGGTGTTCCTTAGGCGGTAGCGATATCGCCGGGTACTTGTGCTTGCGCGTGGCGTCGATCGCGACCCGCGAGCCGACGTAACGGCTTGGATGATGCTGCAGCACATCGGCAGGCGCTTGCGATGGGTCGAGTCCAACCGCTTGGACATCCCGTTCGATGTAGACATCCTTCTCCGGCCGCACATGCCAGCTGAGCGCCCAATCGACGGCGAAGTCATCCCAGACATCGATATCTTCATCAACCACGACGGTGATCTTGCCGAAGCCGGTGCGCTGCGACCAGGCGCCGTACATCAACTGGCGAACCTGGCCGTCGAACTGTTTCTTGAGAGATATGACGAGAAAGGCGCCGCTGCCGCCGGCTTCTTTCAAGCGCAGATCCTTGATCGGCAGTCGCAGGGTGTCTTTCAAATGTTTAAACAGCGGCCACTCCCGGCCGATACCGCGAATGCAGCTCGACTCCGACGGCGGCATTTGGCTGATGAACGCTTGATAGAGCGGCTTGTTGCGAAAGGTCATGCATTTGATGTTGAAGAACGGCTCATTGCCGGCGGGTCCCATGTAGCCGGTGTATTCGCCGAAGGGCCCTTCGTGTTCAAAAGCGTTGGGCGGAATCTCGCCCTCCAAAACGATCTCCGCGGTGGCGGGTACTTCCAAAGGTATGGTCTCGCAAGCGACCATTTCGACGGCTTCTCCGCGCAGAGCGCCGGCGACGGCGAACTCATCGAGGGCATCGGACATCTTTGACACCGAGACATAACCAATCGATGGATCGGCGCCGATAACGACGGCCACCGGCGTCGGTTTATTTTCGGCATTGTTCTTGTACATATGCCATGCCATGTCCTGGCGTTTACCGATCAAAAGACCGGTCTTGTTCGGCCCTTTGACTTGCATTCGATAGGTGCCGACATTGCGCACGCCGGTTTCTGGATCTTTCGTGATCAGATAAGGCGAGGTGAAAAATGGCGCCGGGTCTTCGCCAACAGTCCAGGTCGGCACCGGCAATTTCGTGATGTCGACATCTTTACCGTGCAGAATGTTTTCCTTGCACGGCGCCTGTTTGACCATTCTCGGTTCAATCGGGTTCTCAAGCGCATGATCCCATTTGCGGTTGATGCCCTCGACGTTCTCGGTTTGCAGTCCTAATGCGTAGATCTCGCGGGATGCGCCGAGCACTCCGGCGACCACTGGAATATCGAAGCCTTTGACGTTCTCGAAGACTAACGCCGGCCGCTTTGCCGGGGGAATTTTCTTGAATAGCTGGCGGCAGACGGCGGCTATCTCCCAATCTTTATCGACTTCTTTTCTGACCCGTTTCAACTTGCCATGCTTCTCGAGCGCCGAGACATAGTCGCGGAGATCCCTGTAGGCCATGAACCCTCCCGTCCGAAGAAAACCTAATTGGAAATTTTTCGTATACTAGTCAGAAATTCGTTAAAGTATCAACGATTTCAATTTGAAATAATTTAATTGAGACGTGCGGACGGGTAAAGCCGCGGCTAAAAACCGAGCTAAGACTTCGCGCGGGAATGAAAGCTTAGGCGCGGATTTCGGCGCGCATGAAGATGATGTACGAAATGCCGAAGCAAACCGCCACCAATGCAAACAGCGTGGTGATGTGCGGCCAGATCAAAGTTAAGCTCTGATCGAGGGCGAGGGGAGTGGGCAAGATGCCTTCGGCCTGGCTCTGTAACGCCATG
>DASSGE010001036.1:0-3612 GCA_035693605.1 Binatia bacterium | reverse complement strand
GCGATAGTGAAGGTTTTCGGGTACGATTTCTGCCTGGCACTTGGGAATCCATCCACATTCAGCCGGGTAAATTGAGCACGTTGATAGATACCCGCCTCGAAAGCGTTCGGCGTGATGCGGCTGACCTTTTGGCAGGCAGGTCGCTGGCAGTCTTTCAGTATCCCGCCATACGACGATTGCACGAACCGAACGTAGTGGTGAATGAAGAAATGCTCCGTGAAGCTGCGATGGAGGTTGTCAAATTTACCATAGAGCACGACAGCCAAATCGGTGGTGGCATTCAGGTGATTTCCATTGTGTGTGAGGCGAAGGGGCCTTAAGCGGATTTTGGAACCACTCCTGAAATCGTTGCCACCGATGTTTCCACACTGATAAAAAACAGCGTGTACGAGCATGGAAGTCAGAGCGCGTAAGTTGCCGACTTTATTGCATGCTGGTATAGGTTGGGATGAATCAGAGACAACTTCGGATCTGAGGGTTGGGGGTTCAAATCCTCCAGGCGCGCCAATCCAGGAAAATTAATAGCCGCCCCACCGTCCATAGAAAGCCCTGTGCGCAAGCAAATCACTGTTGTTGCCGGTTTAATCTTCGACCGGCAAAGGCTGTTGGTTTGTCAGCGCCACCACGATGCAGCGTTTCCGCTCAAGTGGGAATTTCCTGGCGGGAAGGTTGAAGCAGGGGAGTCGGACATCGCGGCGCTGGCACGGGAGCTAAACGAAGAGCTCGATATTCGTGCCGGGGAAATGAAACTGCTTCATCGCCATGTCCATGCTTATTCAGACGGTCCCGATGTTTCATTAAGCTTTTTTCATGTCATCGATTACCAAGGCGAGATCAAAAATCTGGTATTTGAACAGATCGCCTGGTCCGAGATGGCGGACTTAGTCAATTTTGACTTTCTTGACGGCGATTTGCCGTTGGTTCGAATGCTTGCGGCTGGTGCTTTTGCCGCCACTCTGGCAACCTCCCTAAAAAATTAACCGCCGCGTGGCTCTGCGGTCATTTTTTGAATTTGACAGGCCGGCGTGGTGCAGCTATTCTGTGCCGACTCTACAGTTCCTTATTATCTCATGGTCCACACATTAATCGCTCTAAGCGCGCTTTGGTTTATTACTGCCTTGACTCAGCCTGCCCAGGCCGATGTCTACATGTATAAGGACAAACAAGGGGTTTTGACCTTCACCAATGTGCCGAATCACAACGGTTACAAACGGATTCTCAGAGAAGGAGCAGCGCGGATCGCTTCCGGCGGCGCAACCAGCGTCGCTTTTGATGAATTGATTCAAACGGCATCGGGCCGTTACAACGTCGACCCTGATTTGGTTCGCGCTGTCATCAAGACTGAGTCCGATTTTAATACCCGTGCCCGTTCCAATAAGGGCGCCATGGGCTTGATGCAGCTCATGCCCGACACCGCGCGACTGCATAACGTTGGCGATGCTTACGATCCGAATGAAAACGTCGAAGGTGGCGTGCGTCATTTGCGAATGCTGTTAGAGCGTTATCAAGGCGATCTGGAGCTCTCCTTGGCTGCCTACAATGCTGGCGCCGGCGCGGTTGAAAAGCATGGTGGCATCCCTCCCTATAACGAGACCCGCGAGTATGTCCGCAAGGTGCTGCGATTCTACGACGCCTTTCGCGGTAACTCATTACAACAAGCGCGCCCATAGCGCATTCGCCTGCGAAATTGTTTCATTGAGACTTCCATGGTTTGGACACTGCCGAACCTGCTCAGTTTATTTCGCATTCTGATCATCCCGCTGCTGGTTTACTTGCTAACCTTTCCGGACCGGCGCTCGGCGCTGTGGGCGGCTGCGCTTTTTTTGGTCGCCGCGATTACCGACTATTTTGACGGCTACTTTGCCCGTCGCAATAAAAGTGTTTCCGATCTTGGTAAAATCCTCGATCCCTTGGCGGACAAACTGATGGTCGCTTCGGCGTTGATTATGCTCGCCGCGATGGATCGCCCCGGTGAGCCCAGCGTGCCAGCATGGCTGGTGGTCGTCATCTTGGCGCGTGAGAGTGCGGTCACGCTGGTTCGCGGTATTGCTCTGAGCGACGGCATCATCATGCAGGCCGAGACATTGGGGAAATATAAATTCATCCTGCAAGCGTACGCCATCGTCGGCCTGCTGGTGCACTACCGCTATTGGGGTTTCGACTTCTTCGTCGCCGGGATGTACTTCCTGGTGCTATCCGCAATCATCGCGGTCTGGTCCGGCATCAACTACCACGTGCAGTTCTTTCGTCTGCGACTGGCGCGCAGCGCCGGCTGATCCGTCGGCGAAATTGACAAAGCCGAAACCTTCATGTAGAAATTTATCTACTGCGGGTGTAGCTCAGTTGGCTAGAGCGTATGCTTGCCAAGCATAAGGTCGTCGGTTCGACCCCGATCACCCGCTCCACTTTCAAGCCCTTGGGAAACCGAGGGCTTTTCTTTTACCACCTACTTCTACCAAGCCATCGTTCAGCCTCTCCGGGTGATCGATACGATTCGATGATTGGAACGATGACCGCGGTATTTAATATTCGGGTTGATAAATATTTGACGGAATCGTAACCGCCCTTGATTGCCAGTAGTGTAGCAATCCGTAGACAGAGGCAAGTTGCTAAAGAATATTGTTGATTACGCGGGCATTCGACGCAGAGATAACCGGGAAAGTTGTTTCAGAATGTCAAGTGAGCAATCGCAGTCTCCGGAAATTCTTGGCGTCCCCGACGGGATTTGAACCCGTGTTATCGGCGTGAAAGGCCGGTGTCCTGGGCCGAGCTAGACGACGGGGACGTAATGGTGAGCCGTGCTGGATTCGAACCAGCGACCCTCTGCTTAAAAGGCAGATGCTCTACCGCCTGAGCTAACGGCTCGTCGCTGGCGGAAAAATCGAACTTCTTTAATAACGGGATTAGCACCTTAAGTCAAACAAACGGTAGCAATTTCGTCGGCTTAAGCTGACGGAACACGCTGATTCATATTTGTTTTGGGTCAAGTCTGTCGCGCAAGCCGTTGCCCAATGTATTGAAGCTCAGAATGGTTAGAAAAATCGCCGCGGCAGGGAAGGCGATCATATGCGGATAGCTGCGCATGGCGCGGTAGCCGTCCTGAGCCAGCGTGCCCCAGCTGGTGCCCCAACTGCTGTAGGGATCGTTGATGCCGATACCGATGAAACTCAACGTCGATTCCGCCAGAATCGCCGCCGGGATGCTAAAAGTCAGTGTGACGATAATCGGACCGATAATATTCGGCATGATATGCCGCAGCAGAATTCGTCCTCGTGATGCGCCCAAGGCGCGCGCGCTTTCGACAAACAAGAACTCCTTGGCTTGTAAGACCTGACCGCGAGCGATACGGGCGAAACGCACCCAGGTCACCAATCCGAGGGCGACCAGGAGACCGCCGATGTTTCGGCCAAACAGTAAAGATAGCAATATGAAGATCAGCAAGTCGGGCAGCCCATAGAAAATATCGACGATGCGCATCATCAAATGATCCCAATTGCCGCCTTTGAATCCCGCGAGCAGTCCATAGGTGGTGCCCAGCAGTAATGCAATGAACGCCGTGCCCAGACCCACGGCGAGTGAAACCCGCGCGCCATAGAGCACCCGCGTGAGCAG
>DASSGE010001035.1:0-12804 GCA_035693605.1 Binatia bacterium | reverse complement strand
TACCACTGAGGCAAAGGGAGTCAATGAAATTGGCGCAGTGGCCGAGATGGTCCGCCGTAAACGACTGCCGCTCGCTCACACGACGCCAGAATCCAACAATGAGTAGACAATATCTTTGAGTGCGGGGTCGATGGTGTCGAGGCGGGTGACCGCGGGACCGCCGGCGAGCGAGTTGACGATTTCCGAGAGATCTTCTTTTTTCACTCCGGCGTACCAGTTTTTTTGCGGGTGAACAACGATGTTGGGACCGAAGTCGCAACCGCCGAAGCAAATATAGGGTTTGACTTCGGCATCGACCGCTTGGGCGGCGACCATATCGGTAAGATCTTTCATCAGCGCTTCCGAGCCGCGGCTCAGGCAATCGACATTTTGGCAGACAAAGCAGGTTTGTTTCATGGTGGTGATATCCCCTTTTCTCTAGTGTAATTATCTGAGAAGTTTAGCCGGTGTCAACATCATCAGGGCGAAACTCGTGATTCGATTTTATCGCCGTCCTGTGCATTTGACCGAGGAGATTTCCCGCTTCGCTCGAAATGACACCGCTTATTAGCTGCCGTCCCGAACCAAGGGTGAAAGTTTGCGAGGGCACACATGGGGATAAAATGGCGAAGCCACATAACAATCGGAGAATAACCTCAGAGAAACTGCCCGGAATAACCGTAAAGCGAGTTACCAACGCGGCGGAACTTGCGCAAGCATACTCCGTCCGTCTTCGAGTGTTTGTCAAGGAGCAGGGCGTGCCGCGCGCAATCGAGCTCGATGACGACGATCTCAGGGCAATTCATTTTCTTGCCGTTGATGGCCCACGCGCGATTGGCACGGCCAGAGTTGTATTGCACCGTGGCGCTGCCAAGATCGGTCGCATGGCCGTGCTGAAAAACCATCGGCGCAGGGGAGTGGGCGCAAAGTTGCTGACGCGCGCGATTGCGACTGCGCGACGAATAAAAGCGCGAAAAATTTACCTGCACGCGCAGGTCGCCGTCAGCGGGTTCTACGAGCGCATGAACTTCCACAGTGTTGGACCGGTCTTTGACGAGGCCGGCATCGCGCATCGGAAGATGATTTGGCGAAAGCGTAAGTTAGCCGGAATGCACCGTAATAGATCGGCGGTCAAGAAGCCTCAGCCGACACATCCTAAGAAGCTTTCGCCATTATAAAAGGTACACTTGCTGCAAATGCCACGCTCCACCGATATGTCTGTGGCAGAAATTTGTAGTGGTTCAGTTAGACCGAGATCTTTAACTTCGTTGGAGATGACAAATCGATTATTCTGCTGTCTTTTCGAGCAAAGCGAGAAATCTTTCTTAGATTGAAGATTGTGCCCAACTCAAACTGATGTCGGTCTATCCGCTTGTTCAGGTTCTCCTCCTAACGGTTCATTTCGGTCGGTGGACAGCGCCCAGAGCTCACTAAATTGCTCTTTTCTTACCATCCTCACCGAACCCCAATTGGCCTCGCCGTTGCTTCCTGTTCGACTGATAATTAATCGCGAAATTTCCCAACCATTCACAAGAACATCCGCAGTCGCCGATGTTCATGGCACGTCAATTCGATGCGGTGGGCTGGCGTTGTCGAGGCGAAAAATTGGAGGGACAGATGGAACACACGAGCGAACTCGCGCTAATTAAGCGAGTCGTCGAACTAGGCGACGATGTGATCGTTTCGACACCCAATACGGTAAAGTCATTTCCCCTAATGCCCAACATGACCAGTCAGAAAGCAAAAACTCGCGCCATGACCATCGCTATGATCGGAATATTAGTCATGCCAATTTACGGTCTGTTTGCAGGCGATGAAAATCTTTGGGAGAGACTACAAGCGTTTGTCGAAAACGAACGGGGAGCGAAGAGCCAAAGCGCGGTATTGGCTGTCGATACCGCCGGTCTCCGTGTGCGCTCAAAAGGTTTCTCGCCCGCGACCAAAGAGTTTTACGAGCAAGCGGTGCTGGAACACCTCGCCAGATTGCAGCACACCGCCAACAGCTGGTCCGAGCGCAACCAAGAGCTGATGGGCAGCGTCTTTCTAAAAATCACGATCGACTCGTCGGGCAACGTGGTGCGCGTTGAAACGACGAATTCCCACGTCAACGACTCAAGTTTCATGAAAACCGTGATGGACGATGTGCGCGAGTGGAAATTTTCCAATGGCGGAGTCGAAGCAGCTGAGCTTACCGTGCCGTTATTGTTTATTCCCAAGGGAATGGATCCAGAAATGATCGTCCAGTGGGAACGCAAGGTTCGAAACGGGCGGCTTGATGACAGCCCGATACAGCGTTTGCCGGGTGTAACAGCGCTGGCGGCGGTCGCTGCTAATAACAAAATGACCGCTGCGGCTGCGCCAGCGATATCAATGCAACGCCAGGTGAAAAACATTGGCGCTTCGTCGCTAGCGCCAGAAATCACGCCGAAGCCTGGTATCATTGCCACAACCGCTACAGCGCCGAGAGAAACTGACGCGGGACTTTCCAAGATTGTTATTGCGAACCGGCAATTAGCGATCCGCATTAAACCGCGCTATTCCGCTAGTAGCCTGCGGCAGGTGGAACAATCGACCCAGTTAAGTATTCTGGAAAACCGCGGCGATTGGCTCAAGGTGCGAACTGCTCAGGGCGATGTAACCGGGTTTATCAGAAAAGAATATGTCTCGACGAAGAAGGGTTGAGGCGCGAGTCCGGGGCAACAGTGGGATCCGCAGTCGCTATGGTCCAGACTTCGGAGCAGGGATAGAAAACCTCATCGAGGTCTTGAGAGAAATCTCGAACACAAGATCTGATTCGATCGACTTCTTCGCCGAACTCATTCGCGAGCGATCGCGTAGAATAATCGCTTCAGTGGGTCACTGACGAGGCTCTGTCGAAACTCAATTTGTCTTGGCCGCGTTCTTTTCGATTGTCCGCTGCCACGCGCTTGCATCCATCGGACCATCGGCTCTACCATACGGCTTAAATAGCTCCAATGATCAGGAGGCCGAAATGGAACCGATACCCGCAGCTGTTTTAACCGCGGCAAATGCCAAGAGTGCGCGTTTGCGCGAACTGGTTCGTGCGCCGGAGATACTCGTAATGCCCGGCGCCTATGACGTCTTGAGCGCCCTGTTGTTTCAGCAGTTAGGGTTTCAAGCGATTCAAGGCACCAGCGGCGGCATCGCCGCGGCTTTGGGTTATCCCGACGGCGAGGCGATGAGCCGTGAGCAGTTTATCGAATTCAGCGGCAACTTCGCGGCGGCGGTAAGCGTGCCTTTCAATGCCGACGGTGAAAGAGGATACGGCGACGAGAACGGTGTCCGCGACACGGTGCACGCATTGGTGGCGCGCGGCGTTGCCGGCATGAACCTCGAAGACGGCGCGGAGAAGGGCAAGGGCGGGTTGGTCGAGCTACCTCAGCACCTGCGCAAAATCAAAGCGGTCATGGAAACCAAACGAGAGCTCGGCAGCGAATTTTTTCTCAACGCGCGGGTCGACTCTTTCCACGTCATGCCCGACGATCCGAAGAGGGCACTCGACGAAGCGATTCATCGCGGCAACGCCTACGCCGAAGCGGGCGCGGACTGCATCTTTTACCTGTTCCTTCATTCGGCGGACATTATTGGGTGCATAGCGAAAGAGGTGAAGGCGCCGATCAGTATACTCGCCGGGCCGCAGTCGCCGAGCGTCAGCGAGTTGCAAGATCTCGGCGTAGCGCGGGTGAGTTATGGCTCGGGTTTCATGAAAGCGGCGATCACTGGAGCGAAGAAGCTTGCCCAGGAGATCCTTGAGAACGGCACATGCAGCTTGCTGAAAGATGGCGTGCAGACTCCTGAAATCAATGCACTGGTGAGCCAGAAGCGCGGTTAGGAGAAATAATGGTCACAGCCTACCGAGAAAAGTTGGACAGAATTCGGCCGGCTTTCCTGCAACCTGCGTCGGAACGCGTCGAAACCGTTGTCGACAAAGTTCTGGAGGCGCGCCACAAGGTCAAAGTCTGAGTGCGGGGGTTATTCTGCAGCACGCTAGGATCGTTTCAGTGCATATCGCCGCAAGTGGCTCAGCGCCGATGCAGGGGGTTGCCAGGGTCGTAGCCGTGGAGGGACGAGGCCTCGAAGGCGACCGATATTTTGCTAAAACCGGCACCTATTCGAATCATCCCGGCAGCGGCCGTGCTGTCACGCTTATCGAGATTGAAGCGATCGAGGCTTTGGCGCGGGAGTACGATGTGCATTTGGCCGCGGGCCTGGCGCGCCGTAATCTTGTCACTCGGAACGTCCCTTTGAATCATTTAGTTGGGAAAACATTTGTCGTCGGCGACGTTGTCTTGCGCGGTACGCGCTTGTGCGAACCTTGTCTGCATTTGGAGAAACTCGCGGTGAAAGGCGTGGCCCGTGGTCTGATCCACCGCGGCGGGCTGCGCGCCGAAATCGTCGCCGGCGGCGCGATTCGAGCCGGAGATGCCCTTGCAGTCATTGACTGATGGCGCGCTTCGCGTACCCTGGCTAACTCTATGAACGGTTGGGCGCTGACGTTGATTCTCGCTGCGGCGGTCATTCACGCGACGTGGAATCTAATCAACAAGCAGGCGAGCGGCCATGGCGCGTTCACCTGGATCGTTGCTTTGCTGTCGGCACTGTTCTACGCGCCGGCGACGATTGCCATTATTGAGATCTGGCAGATTAGCTTGGGTTTCGTCGAAATCGGCATGATGGCCGGGAGCGCGGCCCTGCACACCGCTTATTTCCTCTTACTCAATCAGGGATACCGGGTTGGTGATCTGTCGCTGGTCTATCCGCTGGCGCGCGGCACCGGGCCGCTGCTGTCGAGTGTCGCGGCGATTATTTTTCTCGGTGAAAGGCCGTCGCTAATCGCGGTGGCTGGCGCGCTCTTGATTATCGGCGGAGTGATGATGTTGACAGGCAACATCGCGCGGTTGCGCCAAGGCAGCAATCGCGACGCTGTCGGCTATGCGCTGATCACCGGACTATTCATCGCCGCTTACACTTTGTGGGACAAACAAGCCGTAAGCCATTTTGCGATCATGCCCTTGGTTCTGGACTGGGGCGCCAATGTCGGCCGGGCGATTCTATTAACGCCCTTGGCGCTGCACTATTCTGAGGAAGCCGTTATCGAGTGGCGTGAGCATAAATGGGAAGCCATCGCCATCGCGATCCTGATCCCGCTCTCCTATATCCTTGTATTGACAGCGATGAGCTTTACCCCGGTGAGTTACGTCGCACCTGCGCGTGAGATCAGCATCCTCATCGGCACGGTGCTGGGGGCGCGCTTGCTTGCAGAAGGCGATGTCCCGCGACGGCTTGCCGCAGCGAGCGCGATGGTGTTGGGGATTGTCGCGTTAACATTCGGTTAGGCTCGTTCGAGCCGTACATATCGTTCGACGGAGAGCTCGGTTGCAATGACTCGGACGGACGAATCATTCAAGGATTTCATTCTTGACCAACTCGCAAATCTGCCTGCTGTCGTAGCGCGGCGCATGTTCGGTGGATTTGGTCTTTACCAAGACGAAACCTTTTTTGCGATCATTCATAAGGGCAAGCTGTTCTTTAAAGTCGACGAATGCAGCGTTTCAGAATATCGCAAGTACAAAATGACACCGTTTCGTCCGACGGTTAGACAGACGCTCAAGAGTTATTATCAAGTGCCGGTGGAAATCATCGAGGACGCCGATGCCCTGTGTGAGTGGGCGGTGAACGCGGCGAGGTGCCAGGGAAAGAACCGCCAAGCGTGAAGGGTTCAGCAATCCGGAGTGTTCTTCGGTGGCACGCGGAAGAGCTGCTTCTCCGGATTGAAGAAATGATCGAACATCAGCCATAGACTTCGGGAGTGGTGAAAGAACAGCAGAGGGAACACCACCGCGAACGGGATCCAGAAAGCTAGTTGGCGATTGACGGTAACGTGGGTGAAGGCGTCAAAAAGAAAGAAGCCGGGAACCGCGATAGCGATCGTGGCGGTATAGTTGATGTAGATGGCGCCGATGAAGTAGCCCTGTTCGCGTTCGAATTTCAGCGTGCAGTGGGAGCAGTGGTCGTTCATTCTGAACGGTTTGCCATAGAGCCTGCCGGTGCCGCAGCGCGGACAACGCAAGCGCAGGGCGTGGCCGAGCATGGCAAAGACTCGCGCTGCCACTTTACACGCTCGCGGGCATCGCTGAGAGTTTCTTTGCCTTCGGGGCGGTGCTGCCGTTCAAATATTCACGCAGGAAACGGGCGGTGTGCGAGCGTTTGGCGGCCTTGATCACCTCCCTAGGTGTGCCGCAGGCGATCACTTGACCGCCCTGCGCTCCGCCCTCGGGGCCCAGGTCGATGATGTAGTCAGCGTCTTTGATGATGTCGAGGTTGTGTTCGATGGTCACTACCGTGTTGCCCATGTCGACGAGACGATGAAGGATGCGAATGAGTTTTTCGACGTCGAGAAAGTGCAGCCCGGTAGTCGGCTCGTCCAAGACGTAGAGAGTCGTGCCGCGGGATTCTTTGCCGAGCTCATAGGCGAGTTTGATGCGTTGGGCTTCGCCGCCGGAAAGCGTGTTGCTGGCTTGGCCGAGGTTGATATAGCCCATGCCGATGTCGTCGAGGACTTTCAGCGGCCGGGCGATCTTCGGAAAAGCATGGAAGAACGGCACCGCTTCTTCGACGGTCATGCAAAACACGTCGAAGATATTTTTCCCGTTGTAATGAATGCTGAGAGTCTCGTCGTTGAAACGTTGGCCGTTGCATGCTTCACAGTCGATGAAAACGTCCGGCAGGAAACTCATCTCTTTGCGAAGCTTGCCCTGGCCGGCGCACTCCTCACAGCGGCCGCCTTTGACGTTAAAGGAAAAGCGGCTCGCCGTGTAACCGCGTAGCCGCGCTTCCGGGGCCAGGGCGTAGAGCTTGCGAATCTCATCTAACACGCCGATGTAGGATGCCGGCACGGAGCGCGGCGTTTTGCCAATCGGGGTTTGATCGACTTCGACGATTCGCTCAAGCGCTTTCCAGCCGGTCATTTCTTTGTACTGTCCGGGTCGGCCGGCGAATTGGCCGAGCAAAACCTTGATGCCTTTATACAGCACCTCACGGACCAGCGTGCTCTTGCCCGAGCCCGAAATGCCGGTGATGCAGCTCCACATGCCGAGCGGAATTTTTACGTCGAGGTTTTGCAGATTATGCGCTTTGGCGCCGCGTATCGTGAGCCACTGAGAATCGTTGACGTCGCGCTCGGGGCCGAGACGCTTGCGCTCGGAACGCAGGTAAACGCCGGTGGGCGAATCGGGATTGGCTCTGATTTCCGCCGGTGTGCCAATGGACACGACGTTGCCGCCATGGACACCGGCGCCGGGACCCAAGTCGATGATCAAATCGGCCGACTCAATAGTCGCTTCGTCATGCTCGACCACCAGCACGCTATTGCCCAACTGCTCGAGCCGGCGCAAAGTTTTCAGCAGCATGACGTTGTCGCGCGGATGCAGACCGATGGTCGGCTCGTCCAAAATGTAGCAGACGCCGCGCAGATTGGAACCTAACTGCGCCGCCAAGCGGATGCGTTGAGCCTCGCCGCCGGAAAGCGTGTCGGCGCGCCGGTCGAGAGTTAAATACGGCAAACCCACCTCGGAGAGGAAATTTAATCGCTGTTGAATTTCTTTCAACACCTTTTCTGACACGGCGCGGTCGCGCGCGGCGGTGGCGCTATCCGAGTGGTCGAGATCAAGCTTGGCGAAATAGCCGCGCGCCTCGTCGACGGAGTAGCCAGCGACTTCCCAAATGGTTTTGCCGGCGACCTTGACCGCCTGGGCGCGTGGGTTCAAGCGCCGGCCTTGGCAGGTAGCGCAGGGCACTTCGGTCATCAGTTCGTCGAGTTGGTTGGCGCAATTTTCATCGCCGGCCTGGGCCAATTCTTTTAAATACGGCACCAGTCCGACAAAGGCGCCGCGCCCCTTGCCGCCGGCAACAATTTCTTCCTGGGTCTGTTTGGTCTGTTTAGCAAAAGGTATGGCGATATCGATCTCGTAGTCGTCGGCCATTTCTCGCAATAATCGCTGCATGGCGCGCTCGATTTCCGAGCCGTTGACCGACGCGCCGCTGGAAATGCCGCCGAGCGCCTCCTTCAGCGAGCGGCGCGGGTCGGCAAAGATCAATTGCGGATCGAAATCGTAGGTAAACCCCATGCCGCCGCAGTCCTTGCAGGCGCCCTGCTGGCTATTGAATGAAAATAGCCGGGGATCGAGGGGCTCATAGCCGATGCCGCAGCCGAGGCAAAATAGCCGCTGATTGAAGATCTGCTCGCCGCGCTCCGAAATCAGATGAATGACACCGTTGCCCAGGCGCAGGCCCTGGTCGACCATCGCTTCGACTTCGTGGCCGCCGGCCTTGGCTTTGCCGATGACGATATCGATGTTGTGTTCTTTGAAACGCTCCAAACCGCCGGCCAATTCGGGTGCGCGCAGGTCAGCGAGCTTGCCGTCGATGCGGGCGCGCCGATAGCCTAACTTGAGCGCCCCGGCGATGACTTCTTTGTGAAAGCCTTTGCGCCCGCGCACCAGCGGGCCCAGCACCATGACCTCTTTGCCGCGGTAGGAGCGCGAGATGCGGTCGAGGATTTGACTGCGCGTCAACGAATGAATCGGCCGACCGCAGCTGACGCAGTGCTGTTTGCCAATCTTGGCATAGAGCAGGCGTAGGTAATGATAGATTTCGGTAACGGTGGCGACAGTGGATTTGCGCCCGCCCTGGCTCAAGCGCTGCTCGATGGCGACAGTGGGCGGGATGCCGGCGACATAGTCGACGTTTGGACGAGCCATCACTTCGAGAAATTGCCGCGCATAAGCGGACAGACTGTCCAGGTAGCGGCGTTGTCCTTCGGCGTAAACAATGTCGAACGCCAGCGATGACTTTCCCGAACCGCTGAGGCCGGTGAAAACGATGAAACGGTCGCGCGGAATATTCAGGCTGAGATTTTTTAGATTATGTTCTTTGGCGCCGACGATGGTGATCGAATGATCGTCGATAATGGTCGGCAATACAGACTTTGCCGAGACGTCAAGTTTCGATAACGGCGCGAATGGCGATGCCGATTTGATCAAGTACGGCCGCAGATACATACCGGTGTAGGAACGTTCTGCGGCGGCGATTTGTGCCGGCGTTCCCGTGGCGATGACCTCGCCGCCTCTATCGCCACCCTCAGGGCCGAGGTCGATGATATGGTCGGCGCATTTGATCACTTCCAAATTATGCTCGATGACGACCACCGAATGGCCCTGCTCGATCAATTCGTTGAACGCCCAGAGCAGGCGCTCGATATCGTGAAAATGCAGACCGGTGGTCGGCTCGTCGAAAATAAACAGCGTGCCAGCCTTCTTCGCTCGCGCCATGTGGGCCGCGAGTTTCAACCGCTGCGATTCGCCGCCGGAGAGCGTCGTTACCGGCTGGCCCAGGCGGACATACTCCAAGCCGACAGCGCGCAACGGTTCGAGCGCATTTTTGACTTCGTTGCTATCTTTGAAAAATTCTAAAGCGTCGGTAACCGTGAGGTCGAGCACCTGGCGAATGCTTTTGCCGCGGTAACTGACTTCGAGCACTTCTTCGCGGAAGCGGCTGCCGTGACACTCCGGGCAAGACGTGTAAACGTCGGAGAGAAACTGCATCTCGACTTTTTCATAGCCTTCGCCATGACAGGTCTCACAGCGACCGCCCTCGACGTTGAATGAAAATGTCGACGGCGTGTAGCCGCGCAGGCGCGCCAGTTCGGCGCCAGCGAACAATTTGCGGATGCCGTCGAAGGCTTTCATATAAGTCGCCGGGTTTGAGCGCGGAGTGGTGCCCACCGGGGATTGGTCGACCAGCACGACTTCGGAGATTTTCTCGACACCCGCGATCTTGGCGCAGTCGGTCACGTTGGCGCTGGGCGCTTCTTTGAGTTTTTTCAAATTGCGCGTCAGCACTTCATCGACCAAACTCGACTTACCGGAACCGGAGACACCGGTGATGCAGACGAGCATGCCCAGGGGAATCTCAACGTCGATGTTCTTAAGATTGTTGGCGCAAGCACCTTCTATCCTGAGTGCCCGTTGTAAAACCGGCCTGCGCCGGCGCGCCGGCATGGGAATGGACTTTCGTTGGCTTAAGTAAGCCGCAGTGAGAGAGTTGTCGTCCTTTAACAAGTCAGCATAGGTTCCGGCGAACATCACCTGGCCGCCCTGTTCGCCCGCTTTGGGTCCCAAATCGAGTATGTAATCGCACTCTTTAATGATCTCAGGATCATGCTCGACAATAACCACCGTGTTCTGATTGGCGCGCAGGCGCTGGAGAATTTCGACCAACCGGCGGCTATCGCGCGGGTGGAGGCCGATGGACGGCTCGTCAAGAACATAGAGAGTATTGACCAGCGACGAACCAATGGCAGTGGTGAGATCGACGCGTTCGAGTTCGCCGCCGGAGAGCGTGCGCGATTGGCGGTCGAGAGTGAGATATTCCAAGCCGACCCCGACCAGATAGCCAGTGCGTCGGCGAATCTCGTCGAGGATCAGACTTGACACTTGGTCGAGGGCGCCGGCGGGTTTTAACGCGGCAAAAAATTCATGGGCGACGCCGACGTTCATGGCGTTGATCTGAGCGATGTCTTTGCCTTCGATGCGATAGTTAAGCGCGTCGGCTTTGAGGCGGCTACCGTTGCACTCCGGACAGATCAAATATGCGCGGTAGCGCGCCAGCAGCACGCGCACGTGCATGCGATAACTGCGCCGCTCCAAGCGGCGAAACCAGCCGCGAATGCCACGGTACTCGCCGTCGCCGTTGACGACCAGTTGGCGCTGCGCGTCGGTGAGTTCGCCCCAGGGCTTTTTCGTCGGGATTTTTTTACGCTCGCAAAAATCCACCAGCCGCTTGGTTCGGCGCTTGCGATTGATCCACGGTTTGATGGCACCTTCCGCGAGCGACTTTCCTGGATTGGGAATGACCAGATCGAGATCGATGTCGATGACGCGGCCGAAGCCCTTGCAGGTTTCGCAGGCGCCTAAGGGACTATTAAACGAGAAAAGATTGGGCACCGGATCGCGATACGCGATGTCGCAGTGCGGGCAATGGAGGTAACTGCTGAACGGCTCGCAACGCCATTCCTCCTGCGGCAAAAACAAATTCAAGCGGCCCTTGCCGTAGTGAAAGGCTTGTTCCAATGAATCGGTGATTCGCTTTTTGTTGTCCGCGCGTAAACTGAAACGGTCGACAACCACTTGGAGTGTCTGATCTTTGAGCGGAGCTGTTTCAATACCATCCAACTCGAGAATCGTTCGGTCCATCAGCAAGCGATGAAAGCCCGCCTGGCTTAAACCGTTGCGAACATCGTCCCAACTCACCGAGGACGGCGGAAAAGGAAAGGTCACGACGACCGGTGTCGCTTCGGGCAGAGAACTGAGTTTCTGCACTACCGACGGTGCGCCATCGCGTTCCACGACACGTTGGCAGCCGCGGCAGTACAGCACGGCGATCTTGGCGAATAAAAGCTTAAAGTGATCGTGCAGCTCGGTCATGGTGCCGACGGTCGAGCGCGAGGTGCGCACCGGCCGGCTCTGATCGATGGCGATGGTCGGCGGAATGCCTTCGATGCTCTCGACATCGGGTTTGTCCATGCGGTCGAGGAACTGCCGGGCATAGGCGGAAAAACTCTCGACGTAGCGGCGCTGACCTTCGGCGTACAAGATGTCGAAGGCAAGGGTCGACTTGCCCGAACCGCTGACGCCGGTGATCACCGTGAGCTTGTTGAGCGGAATCTCGATGTCGAGATTTTTTAAGTTGTTTTGTTTGGCTCCGACTATGCGGATCGCTTTGCCGTTGATGGACATGGATTGCAATCGATTATTTTCTCTCGGTATGCGGTAAGTGCGGAGCCCCACACGTCGGCCATCGCCGGGGTTGTATAAGAAAGTTCAATTTTTCGGCTGTCAAACCGGTACGTCTATCACAGCGCCCAGTCGAATCAAGATTGATTTTCCCTGCTTTCATGGTGTTCCGGTGTCTGTTAATTTTACGGCATGCGCATTAGCGAGATTTTTTACTCGATTCAGGGCGAAGGCCGTTTAATCGGGGTGCCGTCGGTGTTTATTCGCACCAGCGGCTGTAATTTGCGCTGCCGCTGGTGCGACACGCCGTACACGTCTTGGGCTCCAGAAGGCAAGAACCGGACGGTCAAAAGCATACTCGCAGAGATTGCGCAGTACCCGAGCCGCCACGTGGTCATTACCGGCGGTGAACCGTTACTGGCACCGGATCTGGCCGAGCTGGCGTCACAGCTGAAACAACGTGGCGCGCATATCACGATTGAGACCGCGGCGACGATCTTCAAGCCGCTGGCGGGCGATCTGATCTCTTTGAGTCCCAAGCTCGCCAACTCGACTCCATGGCAAAGAAGCAGGGGTAAGTTTGCTGCGATGCATGACAAGCGCCGGCTCAATTACGAAGTGATGCAAAAATATATCGACGGCTACGACTACCAGCTGAAATTCGTCGTCGAGCGGAAAAAAGATCTCGATGAAGTGCGCGCCGTTATCGGGCAGTTACGAAATGTCGACTCGGCAAAAGTCATGCTCATGGCGCAAGGAATCTACCAAGAGGAACTGGTCCGCAAAGCTCAATGGATCGTCGAGTCATGCCGGCAGTATGGCTACAGTTACACACCGCGTTTGCATATCCAGCTGTTCGGCAATCGGCGCGGTACGTGATTCCGCGCAACGCGCAGTCACGATCTCAGCGTCTCCAATTACAAATGCCTTCGGTTTAATTTGCGGCGGATTGCCGCGCGGATCGTGGCAGGAGAATCGTTTGGCTTGCGACATCGGCTGGAATGCCTCGCAC
>DASSGE010001034.1:0-6714 GCA_035693605.1 Binatia bacterium | reverse complement strand
CTTTCATGCGCCCGTGGACTAGGCCGACGCCGAAATCTTTGAATAAGGTCTGGCGCATCTTCTCCGCCATCTGGGTCGCGTCTTTAACTTGTTCCAATTGTTCTGATGGCTCGACTAATGGCAGGACGACGAACGCCTGATGGCCCTTTTTTAATTCGTTTAGGGCGATCGTATAAACCTGCTTGCGCTCGCGTCCGTTGAAAACCCTGGTTTCGACCGGCGTTCGGCCGGGCGGCATCTCATCGACGAAGGAAACTTCCATATCGCCATAGAGCACCATCGCCAGGCTGCGCGGGATCGGCGTGGCACTCAGTAACAGCATATGCGGCTCCTGATTCGTTGACGACAGCGATTCTTTGCCGGCAACCAACTGGCGCAATGACAAGCGCTGGGCGACGCCGAAGCGGTGCTGTTCGTCGATGACGCCCAGCCCCATGCGCGGCGCATAGACGTCGTCTTGAATCACCGCGTGGGTGCCGACGACGAATTGCACCGCACCGCTCTCGATGCCCGCCAACAACTCCTTGCGCGCCTTGGCGGGCGTGGCGGCGGTCAGCAGTGCCGCGCTCACTCCTAAAGCTTGGGCGTAACCCGAGAGACCGCGAAAATGTTGCTCGGCGAGAATTTCTGTCGGCGCCATCCACAGGACTTGATAGCCTTGTTCGATGGTCCGCAGCGATGCCAACCAAGCCACCATGGTTTTTCCCGAGCCGACGTCACCTTGAACCAAGCGCTGCATCGGCTGGGCACCGGCCATGTCGGTTGCGATCTCGCCAAAGACTCGTTGCTGAGCGCCGGTGAGCTTGAACGGCAACAGTTCTCGCATTCCGGCAACCAGTTGGCCGTCGGCTGAACTCACGGGCTGCGCCCGGCTCATCGTGCGCGCCTGCTTACGCAGTCCCAAGCCAAGCTGCAGGTAAAACAATTCTTCGAAGATCACGCTGCGGTGCGCCAGCGAACTCGCATCGTTCAATGCCGCCACACTGATGTCGAGGGACGGCATGTGTAATTGGCGCAGCGCCTCGGGAATCGATGCCAACTGCAGCCGGCTCGCTACTGTCCTTGGTAGACCTGACGGCAGATACTGCTGGTACTGTTCGAGCGCTTGTGCCGCAAGTTTGCGCATGAACGACATCGGCATACCGCCTGGACGCAAATACACCGGCAGAATGCGCGCATGGCCGCCCTCCTCGCCGGGCTCGAGAATTTCAAAGTCCGGATGCACGATGCGCAGCCGCCCGTGCATCCCCGGTTCAACCTTGCCGTGGACTAATAAATTCTGCCCTTGCGCCAGTCCATTGGCTAAATAACTCGGCGCCCGATACCACAGCAGATCGAGGCTGCCGCTGTCGTCGCGCAGTACGGCGGTCAGCATCTGAGCCCGGCGACGCGGATTGAAGCGATTTTGCACCATCACCAGCTGCCCGGAAAAACTTTCCTCGTGTCCGAGCACAGCATCGGCTATTTTCTTTAGTTGACGCCGGTCTTCGTAGCGAAACGGCAGATGATAAAGAATATCTTCAACGCTGGCCAAACCGGCGGCTTCGAGCTGCGCCGCGCGCTTGGGCCCCACGCCTTTGAGAAATTGCACCGAAGTAGAAAGAGCGCGCAAGCAGTCACGCACACTGGGCTGAGGACGAACTGTGATGGGTTTACTATTCGGAGCCTGGGCCGCCGGCTTCATGGTCGCCCCTAAGGCAAGATGGGCGCACCATACTCTTGCAGCGGCTTGACTTCGAAGTCGTGCTTTTGCAAATAGACGATGCCCTCGGCCGCGGCTTCAGCGCCGGCAATGGTGGTAAAGTAAGGCACCGAATAGTCCAACGCACAGCGGCGAATATAGAAGGAATCGGCGTGCGAGCGGGCGTCTTCGGGAGTATTAACTACCAGCGCGATATCGCCAGCCTTGATCCGATCGGCGATGTTTGGCCCACCCTCTTGAACTTTTTTAACCACTTCACAAGATACTCCGTGCGCCAGGAAATAGGCGGCAGTCCCCTTAGTTGCGACGATTTCGAAGCCGGCGCCGTCGAGGGTTTTCGCGACCGGGGTCACAGTTGCTTTATCTTCGTCGCGCACGCTGATAAAGACTTTGCCGCGCTTGGGCAAGCGCACGCCGCCGGCGAGCTGCGCTTTCGCGAAGGCGATGCCAAAGGACGTGTCGATGCCCATGACCTCGCCGGTCGACTTCATTTCGGGACCGAGCAGGGTATCGACGCCGGGAAATTTGTTGAAGGGGAAAACCGCCTCCTTTACCGAGATATGCGCCGGCACGATCTCGCGTATAAAACCGAGATCCTTGAGCTTCCTGCCAACCATGATCTTTGCCGCCAGCTTGGCTAACGGCACGCCGATCGCCTTGCTGACGAACGGCACTGTACGCGACGCCCGCGGGTTTACTTCCAACACGAAAACATTGCTGCCCTGGACTGCGAACTGAACATTCATCAAACCGCGCACGTTAAGCGCCTTGGCCAGCGCAACGGTATGGCGGCGGATCTCGTCTTGCACTTCCGGGCTGATGGTTTTCGGCGGCAAGCTGCAGGCGCTATCGCCGGAGTGTACACCGGCACGCTCGATATGCTCCATGATGCCGCCGATCACGTAATCCTCGCCGTCGCCCAGCGCATCGACATCGACTTCGATGGCATCGTCGAGAAATTTGTCGATCAACACCGGGTGCTCGGGCGATGCCGAGACCGCATGCGTCATATAGTTTCGCAAAGCTTCGCCGTCGTAGACGATTTGCATGGCGCGGCCGCCGAGCACATAGGAAGGCCGCACCAAGACCGGATAGCCGAGTCCCTCGGCGATCCTGAAGGCTTCATCGTAGGAGCGCGCAATGCCATTGTCGGGCTGCTTGATCGCCAAGCGATTGATCAGCGCGGAAAAGCGCTCGCGGTCCTCGGCTAAATCGATACTGTCCGGCGAGGTGCCGATAATCGGCACCCCGGCATGTTCCAATGCCAAAGCGAGCTTCAGCGGTGTCTGGCCGCCAAACTGGACGATCACGCCGTCAGGTTTCTCCCTGTCGACGATGTTCATGACCTCTTCCATAGTCAGCGGTTCGAAATAAAGTTTGTCCGAAGTATCGTAGTCCGTGCTTACAGTCTCGGGATTGCAGTTGACCATGATGGTCTCATAGTCTTCTTCTTTGAGAGCAAAGGCTGCGTGGACGCAACAATAATCGAACTCAATGCCTTGGCCGATGCGGTTGGGACCGCCACCCAGAATCATGATTTTCTGGCGCGGCGTGCGCTTGGATTCATCCTCGCCTTCATAGGTGGAATATAAATACGGCGTGAACGCCTCGAACTCGGCGCCGCAGGTGTCGACCGAGTTGAACACCGCATCGACGCCAAGTCGCTTGCGCGTTTCCCGCACAGCTGCTTCGGTGGCGCCGGTCAACTTGGCGATCCGCGCATCGGCAAAACCCGTCTGCTTCCAGCTGCGCAATGTCGCCGCATCCAACTCGCCCAGCTTGCCGGCGCACTTGTCAATTTCCTGATCGGTGACGATGAGCTCGCGAATCTTCTCGAGAAACCAGGGGTCGTATGCCGACAGCCGGAAGATCTCGTCGCTGCTCATACCGAGACGAAAGGCGTCGCCGACATACCAGAGCCGCTGCGCATTGGGATTCTTAAGTTTCTCTTGAACAATCGCCAGAGATTCTTGGCGCTTTTCATCGGTTAGATCGACTATCGGTTCAAAGCCAAAGGAGCCGGTTTCCAGGGAACGCATCGCCTTTTGCAGCGACTCCTTGAACGTCCGGCCGATGGCCATCGCCTCGCCCACCGACTTCATCTGCGGCGTCAACAGGTCTTTGGCTTGAGGAAATTTTTCGAAGGTGAAACGCGGAATTTTGGTCACCACATAATCGATGGTCGGCTCGAAGCAGGCCGGTGTCTCGCGGGTAATGTCGTTGCGGATCTCGTCCAAGGTATAGCCGATCGCCAGCTTGGCGGCGATCTTGGCGATGGGAAATCCGGTCGCCTTGCTCGCCAACGCCGAGCTGCGCGACACCCGTGGATTCATCTCGATGACGGTCATGCGGCCGTCCTTAGGATTGACCGCGAACTGGATGTTCGAGCCACCGGTATCGACGCCAATCTCGCGAATCACCCGCAAGGAAGCGTCGCGCATGATCTGATACTCTTTGTCCGTCAACGTCTGCGCCGGCGCCACGGTGATCGAATCGCCGGTGTGCACCCCCATGGGGTCGAAGTTTTCGATCGAGCAGATGATCACGACATTGTCTTTGTGATCGCGCATGACCTCCAATTCAAATTCTTTCCAACCCAGGACGGACTCCTCGATCAACACTTCGTGCACGGGGGATATCGCTAATCCGGCGTGCACGACTTCTTTGAATTCGGCGGCGTTGTACGCAAAGTTGCCACCGCTGCCGCCGAGCGTGCGCGACGCGCGAATAATCACAGGGAAATTGAGCCGTTTTTGAATACGCTGAGCGTCCTTCATGCTGCGCGCATAGCCGCTGCGCGGCAGGTCGAGCCCGATACGGCGCATGGCGTCTTTGAACAGATCGCGGTCCTCGGCTTTTTTGATCGACTCCAGTTTGGCGCCGATCATCTCGACGCGGTACTTTTCCAGGATGCCCTTCTCAGCCAGATCGATGGCCAGATTGAGCGCCGTTTGTCCGCCGAGAGTCGGCAAGACCGCATCGGGCCTCTCTTTGGCGATGATTTTTTCGACGATGTCAGTGGTAATCGGTTCGATATAAGTGCGATCGGCAAATCCCGGATCGGTCATGATGGTCGCCGGATTGGAGTTGACCAGGATAACCCGGTAGCCCTCTTCCTTGAGCGCCTTTAACGCTTGAGTGCCAGAGTAATCGAACTCGCACGCCTGCCCGATGATGATCGGCCCGGCGCCTATGAGTAAAATGGACTGGATATCGGTGCGTTTGGGCATGGATGCTAAGAGTTTCGGTGCTGCGCCATCATGTCGGTAAAGCGTTTGAACAGATAGTTTGCGTCATGCGGCCCGGGCGACGACTCGGGATGATACTGCACGGAAAAAATCGGCAGATCCCGGTGCGCCAGCCCTTCTACAGTGTTGTCGTTCAAGTTCACGTGGGTTAATTGCGCCGCGCCGCTAAGCGAATCGGCGTCGACGGCAAAGCCGTGGTTTTGCGACGTGATCTCGACCTTGCGCGTGGTCAGATCCATTACCGGCTGGTTGGCGCCATGATGGCCAAACTTAAGTTTGTAAGTCTTGCCGCCCAAAGCCAGGCCGAGAATCTGATGACCGAGACAGATGCCGAAGATCGGCTTTTTGCCGATCAGTTGCTGCACGTTGTCTTTTGCATAGGGCACCGCATCGGGATCACCCGGTCCATTGGAAAGAAAAATGCCATCCGGTTTGAGTGTTAGCACCTCGCTAGCCGGCGTTGAGGCGGGCACGACGCGAACTTGGCAGCCGGACTCGGCGAGGTTGCGCAGGATGTTGTACTTGATGCCGAAATCATAGGCGACGACGAAAAATTTCGGCGCCGTGAAGCTGCCCTTGCGGCTGCGCTTCGCGGTGCTGCTGCCGTCGCGCTCTTTGTAGCCGCCGACCAGCTCCCACATACCTTCGTTCCAATCGTACGCTTCAGGGCAAGTGACATTCTTGACCAGATCTTGGCCGATCAATCCAGGTGCAGCTTGAGCTTTGGCGATCAGCTCATCAACACTCCCGGCTGCTGTCGAGATCACGCCGGTTTGAGCCCCGTGATCGCGCAGATGGCGCACCAGCGCTCGGGTGTCTATGCCGTAAATGCCGACTATGCCGTTGGTGCGCATGTATTCATGCAGCGGCTGGCTGGCGCGCCAGTTGCTCGGCTGGGCGGTGTAGTCTTTGACGATGAAACCGCGCACGAACGGCCGGCGCGACTCCACGTCTTCGAGGTTAACTCCGACGTTACCTATTTGCGGGTAGGTCATCGCCACCAATTGCCCTTCATAGGATGGGTCGGTAAGAACCTCCTGGTAACCGGTCATGCTGGTGTTGAACACCACTTCGCCGACGGTCTCGCCTTCAGCGCCGAAACCGACTCCGGTGAAAACTTTGCCGTCCGATAAGGCCAAAATCGCTTTCATGAAATTAATTCTTCGCCGCCTTGTCCCGGCTGCTACTGGTTGTCGTTTTGGTACTTACGGCGGGATTGATGATCGAGTAGATCACCACGCGGTCATTCAACTCACGGTCCTCGCCGCGCAAGCGCACCCGCACGCGCTCATTATCGGAACTCGGAATGTTCTTGCCGACATAATTGGGTTTCACCGGCACCTCACGGTGGCCGCGATCGATCAGCACTGCCAAGCGCACCGATTGCGGCCGGCCCGAGCGAAAGATAATGCTCAGGGCGCTCTTTACCGTGCGCCCCGTATAGATCACGTCATCGACCAAGACTACTTCGCGATCCTTAAGACTCAACGGCCCCATGTCGGGATCGGCAGGGCCGATGCGCCGCAGCTCGTCGCCCGAGCCGTAGATCTCAATCTCGCCCAACTCCGGGCGGCGTTTGTGACGTATTTCGATTTCATTGGCGATGCGCCGGGCCAATTGTGATCCGACGCTGCGCACGCCCAGGATCAGCAACCGGTTGGAATTGCGGCAGTCGTTGATGATTTGCTCACTCATGGCAACCAAAGCTTTGTCGATCTCCTCCTCGGCCATGAGTATCCGCCGCCCGCCGCTTTTAGTCGGCTC